>NZ_JAUBRK010000007.1:0-56074 GCF_036701825.1 Microcoleus sp. MOSTC5
TGTTCATTACGATTCTTTGTTACTCCGGTTGTTTGTTTTTTTTGAGCTTGACGTTTCACATATCCATGTTTTTTTAACAGTTTTTTAACAACTGTTGTACTGACTATTGTTTCCTGAGCCTTCAGACCTTCAACTATTTGTTGCTGGGTAAGATTTGTCCATTTAATTTTTTCCGACATGGGATCTCCGGCTGTGTGGTTTTTTAATACTTCTAAAAAACGCTCATTTAAATCAGGTATCTCAGACTCCCTACTTTTTCTTCCTCCCCCACGTCGGCGAATTGTCTGTTGATTAAAAGTAGTGTCTGATTCACTTTTTAACTCTTTAATTCCCTTGGCTATTGTATTCCTGTCTACTCCCAAAACTCGGGCTATGTAAATAATTCCACCATGTCCAAGTTTTACGGCTTCTATAGCTGCATATTTTCTTTGGTCTTTTTCAGATAAAGACTGATGATGTTTTCGCATTAAATCAGTAATTTCGTCTGAGTAACACATAAATTAAGTTAGTAATAAATGATTTAAATCAAAAAATCTTGGGCGACATAAGAAGAACCAAGTAGGTATAATATTTGACATCTCTACCGAAACATAAACCTATTCATATTCACTCATTTATTTATTATACATCGCTGATGTTATTAAATTTTCATTCCTTACAAGCAACAGCAACTTTACTGACAGAGGTAGCGCGAGTAGAACTGGAACAAGGATATGCTAAACTGCTGTGGGAAACTGACATTAATCCTATAGAATGGTTAAATAAAATTGCCAATAATGCTGGATTGATTGACCGCAGCTTACCCGATGGAGTTCTCGATCCAATACCTTGGATACCGCTGTTGTTAAAATTAGCCAAACTTTTGTTAGCGCGGGGAGAAGGGGAATTAGCCTATCAGTGTTTAATTGCCTCGGCACCGCCAGATATGCGGGCTTCTGGATTTGAAAGATTAGCGCGAGAGATGAATTACAAACAATCTATAATTTGCGATCGCACCTAATGATAAGTTTAACTTTAATTATACTGGGAAACAGCAATCCTGACTGGGAAATAGAGGCGATCGCCGCTTTCCAAAAACAAGCCTGTGACTTACAGCAGGTAATGAGATTCAATCCCTCAAACCCCCACAACACGGTTGATTTTTTATCCTATTTGCAACTTTTAAATACAATTAATACAGAAGTCACAGCTATTTTACCAGCAAATACACAATTAAATTTTTTGCTACCTCAATTCGCAAATACTGCACTGGCATTCTTACCGCCTAGGATGGAGTTTCCTCTAGAAACTGCCCAACAATATCCTGTCGCCGCCTTAGCTTGGATGGCATCAAGTTTTTTGGTAAAAGCGGCACTACCGCAGTTAGAAATAACGCGCTGGAATTTGTTAGCAGTTGCTGGGGAATTAGAACGGCAAAACATCGCTTTTACTTGGGGTTCTGCTCGGGCAAATACTGCTATTTTAGAATTGGATAATTATCAAATACAAGCTGATTATCTATGGAAAGGTTCAGAGATAAATAACAGCTATATCTGCACAAATATAGATAAAGAAAACATCAAATATTCTCGAAATCGCGATCTAATTACTAGCAAATCTCGCGTGCTGGCTGTGATTCCCCATTATCGCTGCGAACAGTTTCTCCATCGCTGCTTGCAGTCTCTGGTAACTCAAACTAGACCTCTGGACGGTATTGTAGTTATTGATGATGGTTCGGATGTGCCGCCTGTAGATATCGTGCGAGACTTTCCGGGAGTGACTTTATTAGCTTCAGCTTTGAATGTCGGCCCTTATCGCTTAATTCAACAGGTGATTTGTCAAACAAATTATGATGCTTATTTATTTCAAGATGCCGATGATTGGTCGAGCAGCTATCGGCTGGAGTTGCTGCTAGCAGCAGCCGAAAGTTATGGAGCTGAATTAGTCGGAACTCAGGAGTTGCGCGTGTTTGAAGATGACAGGGTTTTACCCGTACTTTATCCTCTCAATGTCAGCGCCGCCCTAGCAGCAAAACCGGGGCATCCGCTGTTGCATCCCACCAGCTTAGTTTCGCGGAATTTAGTGTTGAGATTGGGCGGTTTTGCTACGGGATTGCGGTTTTCGGGAGATACTGAGTTTTTGTTGCGAGCGCAGTTTGCTGCGACAATAGTTAATGTTCCCGATTACGGTTATTTTCGCCGGCACCGAGCTGGTTCCCTAACTACCGATCGAGCAACTGGATTAGATTCTCCAGTGCGTTTAGAATTGATTCAGCAGCTCAAAAAAAGAGCGATCGCCAACAGTGCTGCGGTGCGGTCAGGCAAATTACCGGATTTGCGTCCTTTGGAGACAGCAGGGGAGATCGAACTCAATTATATAGCCGGTTCTGCCCTTGAGAGCTCAGACGTATCGATTTGAGATTTGAGATTTGAGATTAGAAATGACTGATTCTGGATGAGCGGTGTCAATATCGTGTTACAGGTAATTATCCCCGTTAAAAATCGTCCCGAAATCGTTGACTGCGTGCGATCGCTTTTAGCAGTTGGTTATCCCGTGACTAAAATCATTATTTGCGACGGCGGTACCGCTGAATCTAAATGTTTAATGGCTTTACAAGATTTAGCCAAATTATCACAGGTAGAGTGGTTCAAGTATCCTCAATCTGATTTTAATAAATCTCAGTTAATTAATCAGGGTATTCTCCAGGCTAGTAGCGAATATTTGCTGATTTCTGATGCTGACATCATCTGGAATAGACAAGGAATTTTACAACTATTCTTTTCCATTTTAGAACCAATTGATCGGGAATCCTTTTATTTAAGAACTCGGATAGAAAATGTAAAACATCTCCCAGAAATATCCTCTTTATCGGCTGTAAGTAATTCAAAAAACGGGATTATTTGCTGTGTAAGAACTGTAGCAGAGTCTTGCCTGCAAACAACGGCCCTAAAGCGGGAACGCTTTAGTTACAACATCCAGAAGGGGGAACAGATTGCTGCTGTTAATATTGTACTGGCGGTGGCGGGCAATCGCGCTCGACCTGGATGCGGTTTGCTCTGTACCCGCAAACAAACGTTATTATCATTAGGAGGATATAAAGAAAGTTTTACAGGTTGGGGATGGGAAGACCAAGATTTGCTGATTCGCGCTACCCTTTTTGGCATCAAGATATGCGCGGCGGGAAATGTAATTCATCTTTCTCATAGCGATGCTGCGCGCAATCAGCACCACCAGCAATTGCCGCCAACACAAACGCGAGATCGTAACATCATCTCTTGCTTGCAATCTCTCCAAAAAGGCGATATATTTGGAGACTTACGGCAACCAGCAATGCTACCTCATCCATTGTTGGAAATTACCACTAATTTTACCCCTAATTCTAGTTGTGAGTGAACTTCAGTTATCCTTAATTATTACCTACCGCCAGCGGGAAGAGCATTTGAGAACTCAACTCGCGTGGTGGAGAACTCAAGCCTCGGAAAGTTTATTATCTCTTTGCGAAATCATTTTAATTGAACTCGATTGCATTCCTTCGGCTTGGATTTTACCAGAAATTACTAATTTGCCAGTCAGTTACAATTATCTGCCCGTTGGGGGAACTTTTCATAAAACCAAAGCTTTAAATTTAGGTTTATCTCTGGCGCAAGGGCAATGGGTAGCTGCTTTTGATGTCGATCTCATTCCCTACGGAGATACTCTCGCTCGCCATCTAAAAATGGCTCAACTTTCAGCCCAAATGTTAGTAACTGGGTATCGAATGATGTGCGATACTCCGCACCTGGATTTTGCTCAAAATTTGGCTACAATCGAACAGTCGCAAGTTGCACCAGAAGATATGCCAACCGCGCTATTTAAGCACTTGATCCGGCGGGAAAGATTTGGAGTTTTACCCCTATTTCAAAGCCAACGCTTAATCGAAATCGGGGGATGGGATGAGACATTCATTGGCTGGGGAGCTGAGGATCAAGATATTGTGGAACGATACTTAGGAGAGGATAGATATTTTTGTCGCTCGCCTGAATTAACCTACATCCATTTAGCGCATCCACCCGATAATAATTGGTCGGAATCTTGCTGGATAGAACAAAATCGCCAGCACTATTATACTAAACGTCAGTCGATTTGAAATTTGAGATTTGAGATTGACTGCACAGATGAATCTGATAGCTTGAGCTTTTGGCTAAACCAGATCTAAGTTTCAGTAATATCAAATTGAAGTTGCGGCGAAGCGCGGCATTTGACTTTTGCCGACGAGAGAGCGAGATCGGTTAGCAGTGCGGTAGCGGTGCGGGCCGACTACACTTAAATTCACACGCTTATCGGTGGAGTAAAAAGGCGATGATTGTTCGCATCGGCACTGAGCGGTTGGAGTTACGACCATTGGGAAGGCGTGCTTTATCCCTACCATGACTCTGGATACTCGGCATGGGTTGGAAGCCCTCCGCTAGCACAACTCCACGGCGCTCTCGATGCCCAGAAAATGCGATCCGTCGGAGCCATAGGCGGTGCTGTATCCAGCGAGCCGGCTGGAACAACCACAATTAGGCCGCTGCGCGTTAGACGGGGGAGCGGGCACCCGCAATGACTGCAAAACCATTTGCTGAAGCTCGTTGCCGCGGGAAGGTCGTAACGTGTGATGCCTTCCTCCCCTGACAGCCACCGGAACTGGCTCGGCTCAACGGTTAGATTTGTGGCGTGGCCTGTGCCCGTGCCTTTGCGACACCGCGAGCAGTAGCAATGAGCCATTTTCTGGAACGGTGGGTTCACTTCAAAGGTCACAGTTCCGCAAAGGCAACTACCGTGAATGCTGGGCTTATCCATCTGCTCTCTCCGAGTGTCTAAATATTATTAGGCTGAACGATTCTAGTTATCCACCAGAACTAGATGGACAGCCAGAATCGTTCTGTATATCATTCTAAATTTAGTGGATAGGTAGAATTGTTCCGTATATTAAGTATTTTCTAGAGGAAAGGCTGAATTTTTCCGTATATCTTCAAATGCGCTCGCCCCTCGCTGTAGGTTGGGTTGAGCTTGCCACGTCCTTGCTTGCGAATCCGGGTAACGTGAAACCAAACATGGCTCGATGGGGCGCTCGCACCGGGATTGAGGTCTAGAAGCATTTATGAGTATCGGGTTTCATCTTTCAACCCAACCTAAAAGATCGGGCGACCGCATTAAGTTGAAGGATAGAATGCGCGAGCAAGCTACAAACTGAGATAGCTCGCATTCTCATACCTCAAATACCTCGATCTATTCCATTCCCCACGTATTATCCCAGCTATAGCACTCTTGAATCAGTTGATGTACCGCAGCACCTGCGGTTGAAAACGTACCGCAATTAGTTCTTTTTGTTCCAGATGCCGCATGACCGACATCTCGATACAGCGCAAACTGACCGTTCTCAAAATGAATAGAGAGCGTAATAGCAACGCCATTTGTATACTGTTTCCACAAGTTAACAAATGAAGCTCCTTGCGGTATCAGTTTTACATCTTCTAGATCACAAATCCATTGCCGCTGTTGCAAGTCTGTCCGCGTATGTTCCTCTATCATTGCATTCCATGCTCTTATCGTATTTGAGTTGTATCATTACCTAAACAAACACTAATTGAGCCAAAACTGTACAGCAATCTAACAGTTCGCTTGAGTGGCTCCAAGTGACCTTCGCAATGCACTAATGTCTTTCGTCAGTCCGCTCCAAGCAAATTGTTATACAACCGATGCCAAACAACGTTACCATCCCTGAGCATATAGCTGTTTAACCGCTCCAGGATTATGCTTACGGCGAATATCGCCAAACTTAGCCTCATCTGTAACTTCTACATACCCGTCTGAAGCCACTGTATAAACACCCGTCTCATAGCACTCAGCTAAGGCCAACATCATATTAGTAAGGTTTGTGAAAGCAAAGCTCAATGAACCATCATCACAACCTACATGAAAGATCGGGGCAGTATCATTTAGATTGTCACTACCTGTAACAGCAAAATACTCACCATCAAAATCAAATATTAGAAAGAGGTGAAGAGGGTCTCCATCTCTTTCTCGAACTTCAAGCCAGTAAGAATCATTAAAACCTTGTGAATATTGCAAAGCAGTGTCTAGATCTAACAAGTAGTGATATACAAAAACACCGCACCTATCATTAGTACCATTACACCATTGATATAATTCGTGGACTTCACGAGATACACAAAAAGGTATCTCACCTAGCTTCTCTTCAACTTCTTCGGGTGATAAGCCTGGCTGAAAACCTGACGCACAAATAGGGCTGTTTTGTTGAAGCCATTCCATGATGCGGTTTAGAGCATCAGTTAAAGCTGACATAATATTGCCTCATAGAGAACTCTCGCATTAAGTTGAAGGATGCAATGCGCCAGCGAAATCAACACACCTGCACTTAAAGCTTCTTGAAGTATCTGGCAACTGGTAACAGCTCGAAGCCCGCCTTTTCGTAGGTGTGACGGGCTCTTTCACGACCGGGTTCGCCCCCAGTCTCAACCATCGCCACAGACATCCCAGGGCCTTAGTTCCCTGAAGCTGAATTAAAAATCGGAGGTGGCGTTCGTCTAGGTTGTTGTTTGACGATCGCACTCTTCGAGATTGGGGGCACGGGTTGGTGTTGGGATTTGGTTCTGTTTTCATCAAAACTGAGGTGTTGGGAGCGATCGCACTTTTGCTCAGTTAATCCCATCTGGCAAGTACAAATCATCACCCGGAAGTCGCCGCTCGATAACCTCTTTTCGGTTCTCCAACATAACTGACTCAAAAAATTCACCAAACCGCAGATTGTACTCAGGTTCAGTACGTTTGATGCTGAATGCTGCGTCAGCCCGCCGTTCGATAGATTCTGCCATGCTAGCTTGCACTAAAGCTTGAGCTTTTACGTTGCCTTTAGTTGCTTCATTGAGCCAGTATGCTGTAGCTAATGCAATGGGAATAGGCTTGATTAATTGAGCGTTGCCTTCCACTGGAATGCTTTGGGCTTGTGTAAAATTGTATCCGCCAAAAGGCAGAGCTAAAGCCGATTTCCCAGCGATAAACTTAGTTAATGCGCTGCCCTTTTTATCCACCGCACCCATAACCCCAATTGCATCGACTTTGTAGCCGCCGTCGGGTAGTTGATAAACATTCAGAGGAATCGCACCTAAAAGGATGGTGGCGGAAATAGCTTTAACTGTCATTTGTGAGTTCAAATAAATTACAATTGCCAGAGATTAGCCTGTTTTTGACTAATTAATCAACGATATCTCTGAGCAAATAATTTAGTTTGCGGACTACCGAACCTAGCAAGTAGTGTTTGCTCTACATAGAGCAATCCACCGCTGAGAATGATGACAAGCGAACTTCGCGTTGGCTGTCCTAGGTCGCAGGACTTCGACATTCAGCTCTAGTTTTTCTCCCAGCCACAAAGAATGTGTTGTATGGTCTGCCAGATCGTCGCCTGTTTCGAGATGGACGAGAATATTTAGTTCCTGGCGGTGGAGCATCAACCAGGGAACGACTGTGCCAAACTGCGGGGGTAAAAACGCAACTTGATACATCGCTTGGGAGTGGGGGCCAATGGGTTTGTCGTGCCGCCGTGCCCTTGCTGCACCTCGAACCGAGCCAATCCTTCGCGCACGCGCTCTGCGGCCGAAGGCGGCGATCGGCGTCGAAATAAATATGTGCGTGAAAACCAACAATTTCGCTGGCGTCTTCTTTCATCATTTTCAGTGGGGTATTGAGCCGACATTTGCACAAAACGGCTGTTAACTGAGCGGGTAACTTGACTTATAGCAAACTGCGGAATTCAGCCATCCGTGTTGTTCGCACTCACTCCGTTAATTGCATCCAACTCAACAGCAGATAACACTTTGGGTTCCATCCCGTACAAATCGCATAGCACGGCCTTGACGTTCGGAAACACAAAATATTCCGTCAGTTTTCCGATGCGGTAATTAAAGGGTTGATACCGGTGTTTGAAGTACAGCTCCACATTTCCCCGGCGTTCCCACAATCCCAGCAAATTAACAACCACATCCGAGTAATGCCCTCTCACATCCCGCTCCACTTCAGCTATCCTCTCTTCAATCTGACGAGTAGTAACGCCAATTTTATAGAAGCAGTTGGCATCAGCTTTCACCTCTAAAAAGTAGAGCGAGTTCACCAAAATCCGGCGAAGCTGTGCAAGGGTAATCAGCAAATCAGCCCGCCGTTCATCCAAACAAGATAAACCTGCAGATAAAGCAATTTCTACAGAGCCTTCCAATGAAGCTAGCTCCGACAGCAGCAAAGGTTCCTGGACTTTGTTGAATAACACCAGGGGAAGCGCGCCGACGGGGATTTTGCCGAGGTCGGTAAAGTGATAAGTGCGATCGCCCGACGACTCCACCAATCCTTTGAGTTCCCACCGAAAGTTTACCAAGTCTTTGGAAATGGCGTAATTTTGTGCGCCGTACTCTTTCCACAGCACCTTCAACTGTTCTAATTCCTCACCCTTAAGCTCGATGGTGAAATTATTGTAGAGAGGCAGCGATGGGAAAGCTTTGGTTTTAATCCGCTGTGACACGGGCTTGCAAGTTTCCCCGGTGTGGGCGAAGTGATGTTCTTTCACTGACCCTTTTTTCGCTGTCAATCCGCCGCCACAGTAGAGGCAAGTTAGCTGAGTTTTTCCGCGCACAACTTCATCAATGCCCGTCAGTTCGCCACTGCGAGCAACACCAAATTTAAGCCACATCGCCCTTCAATTCTCCTCAATGCAGGTTTGAAGATGCACCCGCTAGATGAAGAATTGTAACAATATTGCTTGTTAATAGCCTCTGCCTTGGGGGAGAACCAACCTCCAGGTGCTGCTGAGGGCGACTCTTTTGAGAAGTAAATTTTGAATAAAGGCAAGTGTTCCTTAGTCTAAATTAGTATTTATAACCACACTTTGAAAGAGTAAATGCTCAACTTACTTGAAGAGCAACAGCCGGAAACCTTGAAGTTGCAGGCACCGGTGCCACTGGCATTGCATCCAGCTGCGGTGTACCTTGACAGTTTGGGAAGCGATCGCTCGAAGGCAACGATGGGGGCGGCGCTGGACATCATGGCGAAGTTGCTGGCGGGCTCGGAGTGCGACCGGATGACGTTGAATTGGGCAGCATTGCGCTACAAGCACACGGCAGCGCTGCGCTCGGCTCTGGAGAAAAAGTACGCGCCAGCTTCGGTCAATCAAATGCTGTGCGCCTTGAGGCGAGTGTTGAAGGAGGCTCTGCGGTTAGATTTAATCGACCCCCTGGATTACAGCAAGGCGGTAGACGTGAGAAGCGTCAAGCAATCGGGAAAACCAAGGGGGCGGGCACTGTCACCGCATGAAATTGCAGCGCTGGTGCAAAGCTGCTCTGGCGAGAGTACCGTTGATGTTCGAGATGCAGCCTTGATTGCTATCTTGCGGGGGGGAGGCATCCGCCGCGCTGAAGCAGTCAGCCTTAATTTGGACGATTTCAACCGCTCCACGGGAGCATTGGAAATTCGATTCGGGAAGGGGAAGAAAAACAGGATGGTTTATCTCCCAGAGGCAGCGATGGCGTTGGTGGAACAGTGGCTCAAGTTGAGGGGAGAAGCACCAGGGCCGCTGCTTTTTCCCATCCGTAAGGGAGGAGAAATTCAATTTCGGCGGATGACGGACGATGGTATTTTGAAGATTTTGCAGCGACGGGCGTTCCTTGCCGGAGTGGATTCTTTCTCGCCTCACGATTTTCGGCGTACATTTTGCTCAGATCTCCTCGATGCTGGAGTCGATATCGTGACAGTGCAAAAGTTGGCAGGTCACGCTTCCCCCGTGACGACAGCTAAGTACGATCGCCGGGGCGAAGAAACGAAGCGACGGGCTGTGCAGCACTTAGGGTTTTGATGCTGAGGGTGGAAAGCTCATCGCAGATTTTCTTGAGCAATGCTAGGCCGTGCCTTCTATTTTTATCTCAAGCGCGATCTGGTTCCATACACCGATGTCATGAAGTACAACACTTATGGTCGCAGTGGGAAAGCCAGGGCTTATATATATTCTTTTTACCCAAATATTGTTCGGAAATGAATCCAATTGAATTGGAGTCGCAACACATCAAAAAAGATGAACTAGCTGCGACATTTATTTGATGATGAGTTAGAGCACGGGCTTATGCTGTAATTCATGGGGTGGAGGTGAGAGGAAAAAAAGGAAACTACCGTACACAACGTATTAAATTTAACTGGAATTATCCTACTTAATGTTTTGTTACATACTTGGGAATTTTCCCGACGACATACTTATAGCGTGTTTAAATAGTTAAACTTTGGCTTAGGGTAAGATTTGCTGTTGAGAGTTATAAAGTCATACTGGTAAATCGTAAAAAGCTTTTGCGAGGGTCTTGATTACTACAAGGGTGAGGGATGCTGGGTCGCTTCGATAGCGGAAAATTACTTTAAGGACTTGGAGATATACATTGCTGGTGATGTGAATGAACTTAATCCAACTCTCGAAAAAACAGCAGTTCGCTTTTTCAACAACTTTAGTGCCGTTGAGTCAACTTAAAACTGATAAAGTTTAAATCAAAGATAGAATGCGGAAAATTACTTTAAGGACTTGGAGATATACATTGCTGGTGATGTGAATGAACTTAATCCAACTCTCGAAAAAACAGCAGTTCGCTTTTTCAACAACTTTAGTGCCGTTGAGTCAACTTAAAACTGATAAAGTTTAAATCAAAGATAGAATAATGCTTCAATTACTTTTGCTCACACCCCACTAGGCAATCTCTAATTCTCTATCTTACTGGTGCACAACGAGATAGCCGCGTGTCTTTTTGGAAATTGAATCAGTAGTATTCATCGCTTTCCAAAGATTCTCCGTAGAAGTCCATACAGGCGGATATTTATAACTGGCTACATCTTTAATCAGAAACCGATCGCTTTGCTCGTGATAGGCAGCAAGGGGAGAAATATGCCCGCTTTTACCTTGACCCAAAACAGAGCGTTGGTAATTCACGATTATATAGTCGCCAGAACTGGCAAGGTTGGCTTTAGCTTGGGTACGAAATTGGTTAAGTGTTGTCTCCGACGCATAGTAGACCTCAACTTTGACGTTGTGACTTCTGAGCAAGGCAGCTAATTCATCAAGAGTCATCCCCGAAAAAGTGACGGCATAAGAAGAACGGATATTCTGGGTTTGACCGTCAAAAAAGGTGTCTTGGGTTAGGGGGCGGTATCCCTGTCTTTTGCTGCTGAGTGCATTCAGAACCATCACACTACTAGCCACAATAGGCGGGACGTTTTTGAGTTTCAGTGTGGTGCTAAGCGGTTGAAAATCTTGTTTGCTCTTGCTCTGGCGAGCGTAGCTGTTGTCCTTCGGGTGATTCTAGAGAAACCAAAGTTTTGGGAAGTGGTTGTCGCTCAACAGAAGGTGGCGAGAAGGCTTTCCAGGTAAAAACGCTTAAACCTGTGCCGAAGATTAGGAGAATACCACCTCCAGCTTTTATTAGTCGGCCTCGCCATCGGTGATTGCCAGACGTTTGATTTAAGTGCATATCTTCATATCTCTCAAGAACAGTTGTGTAAAAAAGTCTTAGTCAGAATTTTTCGTTAGATAATTAAACATTACAATGTCTAAACCTTGCCATCTGGTTAGTAGCTCTGATACCTATCGCCTTTGCTTTGGACATCATTCTAGCAAGTCTTTTTATGGTTAAAATTTCATTATAATTCAGGAAAAATTTCATTTTTATAAAGCGGTCTGAAAAACTTGGATTCTGTAATATTGAAAAACTTGGATTCTGTAATATAATTTTGAAATCTATGCAGTTTCGCTCGATTTAACCGTGCCGCCAATACCAACAGTCACAGTCAAGTCAGGATACAAGCCACAATCTATCGATACCAGCATTGAGGCGGATGTGCTGATGTTTCAGCTATTGCGCCAGTTAACGCACCAACAAAAAGTACAGCGGACTTGCGCTTTCAATCAAGCGGTGCGAAGGCTGGCAATATCTGGAATAAAGAACCAGTATCCCAATGCTACTGAGGCAAAAGTTCGGCAAGAATTTATTAAAAGGTGCTTGGGTGCTGAGTGGATAGAAGTTTTATCAGACAGTAAAGATTGGGGTGAACTCGTGATTGCAGATCCGATCGAATTAGCGCAAAAAATAGCCAGCATTTTGCTACCGCTGAATATTCCCTATGTGGTGGGAGGTTCGGTGGCAAGTTCGCTGTTGGGAGAAAACAGATCTACGCAAGACTTGGACTTAGTGATTGATTTGGAATCCCGAACAGCACAGAGACTAATTGATGCCATGTCAGGTGAGTTTTACATCAGCGAGTCGGCTGTGAATGAAGCAATTGCCAAGTCCAAAGCAGCACCCCGCGAATCATCGTTCAATGTCATCTATTTGCCTTCTATGGAGAAAGCAGATATTTTTGTGATGGGCAGCGATGACCCTTTTTCAGCTTCGGTGATGAGTCGCCGCCAACTTTACCCTGTTAGCGGTTTAACAGAGGAGGGAATCTACATTTATTCGCCCGAAGATATCGTCCTACAAAAACTCAGTTGGTACAAACTAATTCCTGGCGGTTCCCAAAAGCAGTGGAGGGATGTGTTGGGAGTTTTGAAGGTGCAGGGGGAACGACTCGATCTTGTTTATATGAACCAGTGGGCTGTTACACTCCAACTAACAGATTTGCTTTCGGGAGCGCTGCGTCAATCAGGATATTAACAGTCGGCCATTACTTGTGACCCCAGGAAATGACAAATTCAAAACCCAAAATTTGCATCGAGCATCTCATCAAAATTTATGGAGAAAAACCTCAAGTTGCTCTCAAAATGTTTCGAGACGGCAAGTCTAAAGATGATATTTTACAAGCAACTCTTCACGTGCTGGGCATTGCCGATGTATCTCTCACGGTTAATCAAGGGGAATTGTTCGTAGTGATGGGGTTATCCGGTTCGGGAAAATCTACCTTAGTTCGCTGCATCAACCGTCTGATTAAGCCCACCAGCGGACACATTTACATTGATGGTGAAGATGTTGCCCATGTGGGCGAGAAACGGATGCGGGAGATTCGCCTGACGAAAGTGTCGATGGTTTTTCAGCGATTTGGATTGTTTCCCCACAAAACTGTTGCTGAAAATGTAGAGTACGGTCTTTTGGTGCGGGGAACGGACAAAGCTGATCGCCGCCAAAAAGCCTTGGAAACCTTAGAATTAGTTGGTTTAGCGCAATGGGCGGATTATTTGCCCGACTCGCTGAGTGGTGGGATGCAGCAACGGGTGGGTTTAGCCCGTGCTTTGGCGACAGATGCGGAGATTTTACTCATGGATGAGCCATTCAGCGCCCTCGATCCGCTGATTCGCCGGGAAATGCAGGATGAATTGCTGCGCCTCCAAAAAGAACTGCACAAAACTATTATATTTATCAGTCACGATATTCATGAGGCGCTGAAAATTGGCGATCGCATTGCCGTAATGCAAGATGGCTGTATCGTTCAAGTCGGTACCCCTTCTGAACTCATTGCCCAACCCGCTTCCGACTACATCCGCGCCTTTACTAGAGATGTCAACCGCGCCCAAGTCCTCAAAGTAGGGTCAATTGCCCGTCAAACCATTACCTTGATTCTCGGTCAAAACTCCCCTACAGAGGCACTGGAGCAAATGTTACACCATAACCTTAAACAAATGTACGTTGTCGATCTCGGTGGTAAACTGGTTGGCATGGTTAAGAAAAAATTTCTCTCTGAAGCAATCCCACAAGGAAATGAAGACCTTACTTCTGTGATGCTGCAAAACTTTCCTAAAGCCAATGCTTCAACCAGTCTCGAAAATATTTTTCACCTCTACCAACAAGGACGGACGGTTGCTGTGGTTGATGCCGAAGAAAAATTCCAAGGTGTGGTTGAAGCGGATGATGTTCTTGCTAGTATTAGCAGCATTTGATAAGAGGCAGGAGGCAGGAGGCAGGAGGCAGGAGGCAGGGGGCAGAAGGCAGGAGGCAGGAGGAACCCACGTTTAAAAAAGTGGGATTCAAGCAAGGACGACGGCACTTCACTCAAGTCGAGAAACCAGCCCACGTGAGTGGCTCCTTTGTATCTTGTGGCACTTTCCGCTCATACCAATATCTTCTTTTAAACTGGGCAATGACCCAGAACTAAAGTTTTCATTCATACTTCTTTCCTCCTGCCTCCTGCCCTCTGCCTTCTGCCTTCTCTTGTAAGTTAACTTTTCGCTCTTTTTGCCATCTGTATCAGGACGCTCTCTATTTTGTTAAATTCCTTAACTCTACGCGCTAATCTCATTGCCAAGAGCCAATCCGGGCTGGATGTTATCCTAAACCCCTTTGAGCTTTATACTATACCTCTGGATAATTGGATTAACGCTGCGGTTAATTTTCTCGTTGACAACTTTCGTCCGTTCTTCCAAGCGATTCGTGTCCCGATTAAATTCGCGCTTGACTCTATAGAGGCGATGTTCCAATCGATTCCTCCCCTAATTTTCCTGATGATTATCGGGTTGATGGCATGGCAACTGGCAGGGAGAAAAATTGCGATTTATAGCATCTGGGCCTTGACCTTAATTGGTTTTCTTGGGGCGTGGAAGGAGGCAATGGTGACACTTTCCCTGGTGGTGACTGCGGTAGCATTTTGCGTGGCGATCGGTATTCCCCTGGGTGTTGCCTGTGCCAGGAGCGATCGCCTAGAGGGATTTGTCCGACCCCTCCTCGATGTCATGCAAACCATCCCCATCTTCGTCTATCTGGTTCCTGTCGTCATGCTATTCGGCATTGGTAAAGTTCCTGGAGTGATGGCAACGATCGTCTTTGCACTGCCGCCTCTGATTCGCCTCACCAACCTGGGTATCCGGCAAGTCTCTGAAGAGGTGGTGGAAGCGGCGATCGCTTTTGGGTCAACTCCTTGGCAAGTCCTGTGGGAAGCGCAAATTCCCCTAGCTATGCCAACCATTCTCACTGGGTTAAATCAAACTATACTGTTTGCATTGGGAATGTCGGTAGTTACCTCAATGATTGCTGTGCCTGGGCTAGGATTGATGGTGTTGCAGGGCGTTGGTCGTTTGGATGTGGGACTGGCTGCTGTTGGAGGGTTGTGCATTGTCTTGCTGGCGATTATGCTCGATCGAATTACTCAGGCTGTGGGGAAAGTCAACAGTAGAGGTTCTTGGCTTCAACAAGGACCGATCGGTTTTCTCCTTTCCCGATTGAGAGTCAAAAGTCGCGATCGCTCTCAACAAACAGGATGAAAAACTTTTTTCCCCTACACCCCACACCCGATTTTCAGTACAGATATCAGTCAAAGCTAACTAACCCAATGATAATGAAACTACACAGAAAAAAACCAATTTTTGCTATAGCAGTAGCCTTGATTGTAGGTTTAATTTCCTGCCAATCGACTCCCGAAAGCACTACAAAATCTCCAGGCAACAGTCGATCGACAGAAGTAGGACTACCTGGTAAGGGGGTGAAAGTACGCCCTGGTTCTGGTACTTCAGTAACGGGACAATTTGTTTCAGAAATCCTTCGCATTGGGTTAGAAAAGCTTGGTTACGAAGTCGAAGAACTAAAGCAACTGAATACCACCGCTCTATTTCTTGCTCTCGGTAATGACGAAATAGATGTTACTCCCATTCTAGAAAAAGTTTATGCCAACTTCTTTGAAAAGGCTGGGGGTGAAAAAAAACTACAGGTTGTTGGAATGTTTGCTGACAGTGAGATTCTTCAAGGTTATTCGATTGATAAGAAGACTGCTGAACAATATAAAATCACGAATCTCGTCCAACTTAAAGACCCAAAACTTGCTCAACTGTTTGACTCAGACGGAGATGGTAAGGCAAATTTAACGGGTTGCAATCCGGGGTTGACCTGTGAGCTGATTATCGATCGTCACTTAAAAGTTTACGGATTAGAGGATACCGTCAAACAGGATAAAGGAGAAATTGAAGTTCTCAAGGCAGATATCATTACTCGCTATCAGCAAGGAAAACCCGTACTCTATTACAGTTGGAATCTTAGTTGGTTGACTTCAGTTTTACAAACTGGCAAAGATGTGGTTTGGTTAGAAGTTCCCTTTACCTCTTTGCCAGGAGAAAAGGGAAAAGAGGTGACACAAAAAGATACTACGGCAGGTGGGAAGAATCTGGGATTTGCTGTGGATAAAGGGCGTATTGCGGCTTCTCAGCAATTTTTGGAGTCTAACCCAGCCGCTAAACGTTGGTTTGAGCTGGTTCGGGTTCCTTTTGAGGATATTATCACCCAAGAAAAACTCGCTCATGAGGGTAAAAGTCGTCCAAAAGATATCCGTCGTCATGCCGAAGAGTGGGTAAAGAACCATCAAGCGCTGGTTGATGGTTGGCTAGAAGAAGCAAGAATTGCCGGAAAAGCTTCTAAATGATTTTAACTACTCTGGCTTTATTGTGATTGGTTTTGAGTATACCATTCATAAATCCAGTATTCTAGTTCTTCAGCTTGTTGATAACCAGCAAAATTTAGAGATTTCAAGATGCGATCGGTAATGGGAAAAAACCCGCCTACTGCTAGATACCCCTTGTTGTGGGCTAGTTGGCGCAACTCGTGTAACAGAGTTGTCAAACCTTCATCCGTGCCATTGGCATAACCAATCCACCAAGTTTGATGAGCGCCTTTCCACAAGGCTTCATTTGCGCCTTCAAGATAATCGATGCTATCGACAGGCATTTGGATAACTAGACCGAGCAACTGTTCTTTTTGCTTGAGTCCCCACACTCTGCCTTCATTGAGGCAGTTTATCAGTTGCTGTTGGGTTAGTTCCTGCCACTTAGTAGCACGGTTGAGGTAAAGATATGATTCGCCACTGCATAGGTCAGAGTTTGTCACCACCGCCCAAGCTAAGTTGAAATCATTAATATTTAACTCTACTATCTGGTTAGGTGGTGAGTCTATAGCATCAGCTTTATAGGGAATATAGCAGCCAACTTTTTGGTAACCCAACAGCGTGGAGTATTTATGTATGAAAGTATTATTGGAACAGGTAACAAAGCGCGAGATTTGGATGTTCGCTTCCAGCAAGTACTGCTCAATGTGGTTTCGCAAAACCTCTATCAGAAAAAAACCTTGACCTCGGCGACGGCAGTGCGGATCGACTCGCAGACCCTGCCGCCAAGCTTCTAGTTCGGACATGAGGGCGACTCCTGTGATGGCTACAGGTAAACCATCCATTTCAGCTACAAAGAAGTGACAGTTGGGATCGGCCATCCACTTATCCCAATACAAGGGAAGGCTGTCTGATGAATGTTCCCACGTTTGTTGGCAAATAACCGACACCGCCTCTTTATCCTCTGCTCGTGCTAGCCGCACTTCTACATCAGCTTCTTGGACAAGTAAATCTGCAACTTGGTCTTCTGAGGGTAAGGGTTTTTGTTCTTTGGTCATAATCTTTCCGGTGGTATGGAGCTTCCAGGACGAATAATTACTGGAGTTTTTTATCATATAAACTCTCTCATACCTGCTCATTTTTGACTTTTGTCAACAAATCTACTAAATCATTAATTTTCATTAAGCCAGCTAGCTGAGTCCTGGGAACTTTAATTTTAAGTTCGCGCAGCGATGAGTTAACAATTTCAACGATGTCCAAACTGCTAGTTCCATACTCAGCCATTGATTTTTTGGGGTCTATTTCAGTCTCCTCAAGACCATCAACATTGAGTTTGATGTTTTTGAGGACGATATTCAGCACTTCTTCTCGATTCATTATCAGGTTGCTCCTAAGTTTTTGTGGATTTTAATTTTATTGAAAAATCAGGAGGATTTTCCAATAGTTACTTTTCGTCGATTTGGGTTTTCAGGGTTGTTGATTAGGAGTTAGAAGATACCCTCCTCAAGGTTGGTGACTAAAAATTTAGACATGGATTTGCCCTTTGTACTTTTGAAACCAAGGAGGAGAAAGTCCCTCCGTGAAGGTTCGGATCCCTTCGCTGACTTCTGGTTGTGTTAGCCAAGACATTTGTTCATTTAATGCTAGTTCTGTTTGCTGATGCAAGTCTACCGAATACAACTGCTCGAAATACTGTTTGCTCTGGGCTATAGCATGGGGTGAACAGCAGAACAGTCGCTGTAGTTGTCGGTTGAGGGTTTGGAGCATTCCCTCTGTGGCAACTTCATCCACCAAGCCGAATATCTGTGCTTCCTTAGCTGGTATTCCTCGACTGCTGAGAGCCATGTACCTCAGTCGTGCTGGTGTTAAACGACGCAGTAGAAAAGGTGCAATCATGGCTGGAATCATGCCCACAATGACTTCTGATACCATGAAGACTGCGTTATTGCTGGCTAACACGATATCGCAGGCAGCTACCAAACCGACGCCGCCAGCGGTCACGTTTCCTTCTACACAAGCGATTACGGGGCGGCTGGAACTGTGGATTAGCCTTAAACAATCAACTAACATTTTGAAGAATTCTTGGTCAGGTAAGCTACCTTTGACGAAAGCTTCTTCTAGGTCGAGTCCTTTACAAAAGTCAGAACCTATCGCTGAGATGGTAATAACTCGGCAAGACTCATCGTTTATCGCATCTTGAATAGCTCGACTTAACTGTGAGATTAAGGTAGCATTAAGAGCGTTTCCCGATCGCGGTGATGCCAATTTAATCCAAGCTACCCCTGAATCGAGCTGGTATTCAACAGCTTTTGACGTTAACTCCATTGGTATATTCTCTGGTAGTTTTCCACCCGATTTAACACTAGAAAACCTTGAGTGTCGTAAAGTTTCTCATAGTATCCATTTAAAGTGTTGCGGTCGGGTTCGTAGTCGGGACAATCGATTGATTTCTCTCGCGTAGACTCTATCAGTTCATATTCTTCTACCTTAAGACGCAGCCGCTCGTTAAGATGTTGGTCGAGATTGAGCGATCGCACCATCTCAAAAGCCACCGCACCAATATTACCACTATAAAACTCCCCCTGGCAACCGGAACCGTAAGCAAACAATGATATCTGGTCACCAGGATTGAGATTTCCTGCTGAAGCCAACAACCCCAGCAAACAAACAAAATTAGAGCCGCCGTAGCAACTACCAATCCGCTTTGCAAAATACAAACTTTCTGCTACTTTTTGCTGGAAGTTCAACTTAATGGTTGCCTTGTCTAGTGCAGTCAACCGACTCACTATGTCGCGGTGAGCCTGAAATGTCATTCCCGGAAAGGGAGCGTGGTAAATGTGCTTTTTGAAATCTGCATTGTAATCTACTTTACCAGCTATTTGTTCGTAATGTTCGTATGCCCCCTCTAACGCATCAAAATACGAATAAATGCTGATTTGACCGTTCATGGTTTCGGTTCTGGAAGTGGGTCGAAAGGTATCAGCAATCTCGCTTGTCCAGTAGCCAGCCTTATCCAGTTCGATTTCGAGAATCTGAGGATTTTCACTAACTATGAAGGCAACAGCGCACCCACCACCTATCGGTTCATGTTCTGTGCCGACAAAATTGCGACTGAAGTCCGTATTAATGACTAAAGCCTTTTTCCCAGGTCGGCTACCAGAAGCTACCCAAGATGCTGCCATTTTGAATGCCCCGGTGGAACTGTAACAGGCGTGTTTGACTTCAAAGTTACGGCAATTGGGGCTTAGGTTGCAAAAACGATGCACCCAAGTTGAAATCGGCTTGCCCATATCAACCGCCGACTCGGTGCCGACAATGAGCAGTTCTATATCCTCAATATCTTCTGGTGACAAGAGCTTTTTGGCTGCATTTACGGCAAGGGTTACAGCATCTTCCCATACTGGATAGACCGATCGCTGTTCGCACATTAAATTAGTAGCTATGTACTGGGGGTCTTGACCGCGTGCCTTCGCTAAATCGGCTAGATCGAGATAGAATCGCCCTGCGTACAGATTGATTTTTTCAATTCCTACAGGCATTTAAACTCCTTTTTTTGAGTAAGATTTAATCTCAGATGGCTCTAGCCAGCACCGTTTCCGTTGGAAAGGATAGGTGGGTAGCGCAACTCGGCGACGCGGGTAATTTCGGTCAAACTCAGCCCAATTTACGTCCCAGCCACTCACATACAGGGTTGCTAGACTGTCCAAGAGCGATCGCCACTCATCTTCATCCTTTTTCAAGGACGCTAACCAAGTGCCAGTTCCTTTGGGCAGGCAACGTTTACCCATGCCGATCATCGTGTCTGTTGGACCAATCTCTAAAAATAGTTCATACCCAGCATCTGCCAGCGTCTGCATTCCTTGATAAAAGCGTACTGGTTGACGAATATGATTGCGCCAGTAGCTGGCATCCTGTATTTCTTGAGGCTGCACCATTTGCCCTGTTACGTTGGAAATCAGGGGGAGAGTAGGGGCAAAGAACTGTACAGAAGAAGCTGTCTCCTCAAAAGTGTTAAGGATGGGTTCCATTAGGTGCGAGTGGAAAGCGTGGGAGACATTTAAAGCATGGGTTGTAATGCAATCGTCTTCCAAACTTTGTAGCACCGCCTCTACCGCTTGCTTTGTACCAGAAATCACCGTTTGTGTGGGACCATTGACAGCAGCAATGGAGATAGCGTTTTGGTAAGGCGCGATCGCTTTTACCACCAACTCTTCTTCAGCAAATACCGCAGCCATTGTACCCTCGTTTGGCAGTGAACTCATCAGTCGTCCGCGTTCGGTGATTAAGCGGAGTCCATCTTCTAAACTGAATACTCCAGCGATGCAGGCGGCAACATATTCTCCCACACTGTGACCCATGACTGCATCGGGTTCTATTCCCCAAGACTGCCACAATTGAAAGAGAGCATATTCTAGGGCAAAAAGTGCAGGTTGGGCATAGGCTGTGTCATCGAGGAGAGAAGACTGCCCGGACTCTGGATATAAAATTGACAGCAGAGATTGAGAAAGATTTGGGCGCAGCAGTTCATCGCACCGATTTAAAGCTTCTCGGAATGTGGGCTGAGTATCGTATAGCTGGCGTCCCATACCAATGTACTGAGAACCCTGTCCTGTAAACAGAAACGCGATCTTAGGGCGTTTGCGATCGCCTACCTTGCCATCTAGGGTTCCGTCGGTCTTCTTCCCGGAGGTAAAATTACCGAGTTGCTGGCGCAGAGTATCGGCTTCCTCGGCTACTATAGCTAGGCGGTAGTCGAAATGCGACCTGCCAGTGTTCGCTGTGAAGCCAATATCTGGAAGTAACTGATCCAGATTAGCTGGCAGATGACTTTCGTAGCGATCGGCTAGTTGTTTGAGGGCTTTATCAGTTCTTGCTGATAGTGTCAATAGATGCAACGGGCGATCGATCGATGTTGGATTTGGGATTTTGGATATTAGATTGTTAGATTCAACAATTTCTGACTTTTCATCCGTATTCCTTAATGCCAACTCAGCAAGCGAAAATTCCCAGTTAGCTGGTGTTGCTTCTAGCACGACATGAGCGTTAGTGCCTCCAAAACCAAACGAACTTAACCCGACAAAACGAGGCTTAATATCCGAGGGTTGGTGAATGGTGGGGATGACAAAGGGAGTTTTCTCTAAAGCAATGCGGGGATTGATTTCTTTGAGATGGGGGTGAGGAGGAATCTCCCCATGTTGTAGAGATAGCACAACCTTGATTAAACCTGCGATGCCAGCAGCCGCTTCCAAGTGTCCGATATTCGTCTTCACTGAACCAAGGGCACATTTCTGGTATTGCGATCGCTCTTGCCCTAGCACTTCTGCTAGGGACTGCACCTCAATCACATCCCCCAAGGGGGTGCCAGAACCATGAGCCTCGATATAATCTATCTGGTTTGGCGACAGTTCAGCATTATCCAGAGCTTGACGGATAACTGCTTGTTGAGCAAGTCCATTGGGAGCGGTCAGACCATTACTGCGACCATCCTGATTCACAGCCGAACCCCGAATAACTGCCAGGATGTTGTCACCATCCTTAAGTGCATCGCGCAGACGTTTGAGGACGACCATACCGCAACCTTCTCCCCGCACATAGCCGTCAGCAGCGGCATCGAAGCTTTTACACAAACCATCTGACGCCATCATTCCGGCTTGGGAGAAGGTAACATTCCACTGTGGTGAGAGGATAATATTCACTCCACCTGCCAAGGCTAGGTTTGCCTCCCTAGTCCGTAGACTCTGACAAGCCAGATGAACCGCCACCAACGATGATGAGCAGGCAGTATCCACAGCCATACTTGGTCCTCGCAAATCTAGGAAATAGGATAGACGGTTGGCAGCTATGCTATTCGAGATTCCCGTAGCGGCTCTCTTAGGTGCGTCAAACATCAACTTGTAATAATCTTGGCTACTGATGCCCACAAATACCCCTGTCTGACTTCCCGCTAGTCGAGTGGGTGCAAGTCCTGCATTTTCCAAAGCCTCCCAAGTTACCTCCAACAGTAGCCGTTGTTGCGGGTCCATCGCTGAGGCTTCGCGAGAGGAAACTCCGAAAAAGAAGGGGTCGAATTTGTCTACATCCTCTAAAAAGCCACCCCAGCGCGTATTCATTTTGTCATCGCTATCCAAATTTGGGTCGTAGAAGGCATCTACATCCCAGCGTTCTGGAGGTACTTCGGTTACAGCTACCCGACCCTCATGCAGCATTTGCCAGAATTCTTCCGGGTCTTTTGCCCCTGGAAAACGGCAACCGATGCCGATAATAGCGATCGCTTCTGTTTGAAGCCAGCTTTTATTGTCACTGTTGAGCGTTACCGAACGATCGGTTTTCCCTGTTAAATGCTGAACCAGAGCCTTGATGGTTGGATATTCCCACAATAAGGTAGGAGAAAGCTCACATAAGAGCCACTCTTCTAGCTCGCCGACCAGACTCACTGCCTCTCTTGAAGCTAAACCATAGCGTGCAAAAGGTTCGCGGACATCAATTTGAGTAGGAGCAATGTTAAGGCGATGAGCCAGTTGTGCAATTAGCCAATCTTGAATTTCTTCTTCTGACAGATGAACATTGCTTTTCGGCGGCTGAGTTTCCCCACTTGTATCTTTTTTGTCTCCTCTGTTCCACTCTTTCACAACTTCCAGGCTTCTCTCTAAAAAAGCTTTCCGACAAGCACGACGCTGAATCTTGCCGCTGGAAGTTTTCAGAATACTACCCTTTTTAAGTAGCGAAATAGCGTAAACTTCTAGCTCATGATATTCTGCTACTGCCTGGAGAATCCCACTGACTACATCATTAATATCCTGGGTACGACGCTCTACCTCGGCGATGACAACTAACTTTTCTTCTCCCTCAATCTCGACGGAAAATGTGGCGCAATGGTCAGGGCGAATCGAGGGATGGCTTTGTTCTACTCTCCATTCAATATCCTGGGGATAATGGTTAACGCCTCCAATGATAATCAGATCCTTGAGTCGTCCACAGACAAACAGTTCGCCATCTTTCAAAAATCCCAAGTCACCCGTCCGCAGAAACGGACCTTCGCCAGTATCAGCTAGGTAAGCTCGGAAGGTGCGTTCCGTTTCCTCCGGTTGATTCCAGTAGCCCAGAGCTACACTTGCATTTGACACCCAAATTTCTCCGACTTCATCGCCAGCGCATCTAATCAAGTTTTGAGGATTAACGATGGTAACTTTGGTATCGCCAACCAACTGACCGCAGCCAACGACTTTCTGCACACTTTGCTGATAGTTAGATGCCTCAACAATCCGATTTTCTTCCAATGAAGTGGCCGAGAAGTGGCCGATAACAGGTGGGTTTTGTTGCGAACTGAAAGAAACTAGGAGAGTTGCCTCCGCCAGTCCGTAAGCAGGACAAGAGGCGTTCCACTGAAATCCGCATGACTTAAAGGTTTGAAACAAACTCTCTAGGACTGTGGGGTTAATTGGCTCTGCGGCGTTGCCTGCTGCACGCCAACTGCTCAGGTCTAAAGTAGCGCGTTGTTCTGCGGTAATCTTACGAATGCAATAGTCGTAGGCAAAATTGGGTCCTTGGCTATGGGTTGCCTTGTAGCGTGAAATTGCCTTGAGCCAGCGAATGGGGCGTTTGATAAAAGCCAAAGGAGACATTAAGTAACAGGGGATACCCACGTATAAAGGTTGGATGAGTCCTTCAACTAGCCCATAATCATGGAAGTAAGGCATCCAAGTGACAGTAACACTGTCCGACGTGTACTCGCAGGTTTGGCTGAGGGAGGAACATTGGTGTATCAGGTTTTTATGACTAATCATCACGCCCTTGGGCGTTGAGGTAGAACCGGATGTGTACTGAAGATAAGTTAGCGTGTCACTATTTATTTCTGGTTGCTGCCATTGTTGTGCCAGTTGGCTCTCAATTTCCTCGCTAGCTAGCCAACGCATGGCTGGGAATTCTAAAATTTGCTCTTGGGCATCCTGAAGCTGGGAAAGAATGCCAGAAGTCGTTAGCACCAATGACGCTTGGGCATCTTTAGCGATCGCCTGAAGTCTGGGCAAGGTTCGCTTCAACCGGGCTTGATCGGGTGGAGGTGCCGGAATAGCAATTACGCCAGCATATAAGCAACCGCAAAAAGCCGCGATGAATTCTAGACCCTGTGGGTAAAGGAGTAGTGCTCGTTCACCCAGTGAACCGAGGGATTGTAAGTGAGCAGCGATCGCCTTAGCCCGTCGCTCTAATTCTTGGTAAGTCAAGCTATCTGCTTCTATTTCTCCATCTTTGAGAAAGGTATAAGCAGTTTGCTGAGGCTGATGTAGCGCTCTGCATTGCAGCAGTTCTATTAGGTTGGAATAGTCTGTGATTTGGTTCATAACCTGAATAAGAAGCGGTAATCTGACTGGAGAGGGGCTTTACCAAATCCATGACGCTACTTCACCAATTTAAGTAACCAGACAGAATTAATTACAATACTGATTCTTTACTAGGCAAGAATTTCAGCCCATATTTTTTGTAATTAATTGTGTCCAACTACTTAAAAAGTTTGACTATGACCCTCAACATCCACATGTCTCGACTGCCAAAGTTTTGGAGACTGCAAAAAAGTCACCTTGACAGGGCTACCCCTTAACCAACGTGCAGTTTTCTTAACCTATCACAGATGATCGCGGATACGGATCTCTACGAACATTTCCGCATCGTTGGCTCCCGAAAGAGTCATCTGAACATTGTGGTCATCCAAGTCTTTATTGAAAACATCTCCGGCTTTTAACGGTTGTAAATAGGATTGTTCTGAACCGTTAGGATAAAAGTCGTAACCATAATACAACTCCACATATCTATTGTAGTCTATGGGTATATCCCGTGTATAAATTCTTGCGTTCATGTATCAGCTACCTGAGTAAGGAACGCACCATAGGATCATGAGCCTATCTTGGTTAGAGGGGAAATCAAAACCGACAACACCTACTGTACCTCTAAAGCTCGCAGCAGCGTGCTGGTACAACCCTGGTGAAGCCATTGCCTTTGGAATTTTCAAAGCAGTACCTTTTGTCGTATATCCACTATAGAGGTAAGTGCCAGCGTAGTTGATATCTTCATTCGTGTAATTTGATATTCCCATCACACAAGCTCGGTTAGTACCTCCAGCAAGTGTCCCCCAGATTGCATCGACAACCTTGTTAATAATGGTTGTTGAAACAACTGTGTATACATTGTCACTTACTGTGGTTTTCTGCTGAGGCTCAGGGGGAAGATTTTGAGGAAATTTTCCATCAGACATAAGAATAGGTTCGGGTTCAAACATCGTCTTTCTTCCTTGTAATGGCAAAAGTAGTGGATAGGTGAATTGACTGTATGTATTATTCAGTTATTTAGCTCAACAAGAAATAGATAAAGTTGGTATGTTTGTGTAAAGTTAGATTGCTGCAAGCTACCCAAAACACAATTAGTTGCTTTTGTCAATATACTAAATTGGTCAATTAATGCCCAAACTAGAAGCTCAGGTGGGTTCCAACAGGCGCTTCGGACGAATTACAGATACCAAGTCAGTAGCCGTTTAACCTCTGGTGGACGATCGCTCTCAACTACCCTCTCTCCACAATCTGTTCGACTTGATGCAGCCGCCTATCCACGCTGTTCGAGGCATCCGACCTTCTGTCCATCAGAGGAGTTAAAATCATTTAGAAGCTTTTGCGGCAATTCTTGCTTGTTCTAGCCAACCATCAACCAGCGCTTGATGGTTCTTTACCCACTCTTCGGCATTACGACGGATATCTTTTGGGCGATTTTGACCCTCATGGGCAAGTTTTTCTTGAGTGATAATATCCTCAAAAGGAACCCGAACCAGTTCAAACCAACGTTTGGCGGCTGGGTTAGCCGCCAAAAATTGCCGGGAAGCCGCAATACGCCCTCTATCCACAGCAAATCCCAGATTCTTCCCGCCTACTGTGGTATCTTTTTGTGTCACCTCTTTCAGGGGGCGACAAGCGCCCCCTGAAAGATTCAGGTCTAAGATTGAGGAACTAGAGATCGATCAGATTGAGTAATCATGCGTTTGTCCAAAAAATTAATGACAGACCTTCTTTGATGACGAAACGGCACTCGCCTCAAGTAGGGAAACCCGCCCACGGCGCTGCTTCAAGTTTGTACTACCGTTAAAGCTTGACCCTATCAATAACATCAATGCCTTTATGACGCTTGTTGTGGTTTTGTCCTAAGTAACCTGCTATGGAATCTTTATCCAATTCAAAACGTAATATAGCAAAACCATTTGATTTGTAAACAATCGATTCAATCATCACAAGCGTTTCAGGTTGTTCTACATTCATGACTCAAATAGACTTGCTATAGTCAGAAGATGAATATGGACTGGACGCCTCTGGAGTGTCGTACCCACCCACGTACATATTCTGTGTAGCATCCCAAATAAAGTATATGGCATATACATCTGACATACCTTGCTGTGATGCAGAATAAGGGGTCACATTAGTTGTATACGAGCTTCCCCTTACAGCCCATTGCCAACATAATTCCGCCCAACCCATACAAACGTATGGTACGTCTCCTTTATATGCTGCTAATCCAACCCAATCGTAGCCTGGGTAAGGTCTACCTTTTGCAGTAATTACCGAGTTTGAGATATTTTCATTTGATAGATAATTTGCTGCGTTTTCGGGAGAAATGATATTTGGATAATCCGGATGTTCGCGTCGTTCCTTATTGTAATTCTCTGGTATTGGAGTAAGCTGTAGAGGCTGTGCTTCTACTATCTCGCCCTTTCTCGTCTTTACGTAAATTTTAAACTTTCTGTCTTTTTCTTTACTTTCGGTACTAATTTTTAGGGTTGGATTCTGGGTCACTTCTTGAATATCATTAGTGACTTGTTATGGAACTTGAGACATTTGTTTAGGAGGTAGTTTCTCTTCATTATCAGCAGACCAGTTTAAGGCAATAAAGGAATCCCCTGAAAAATTGTCGAAAAAAAGCCGTGAGCCCACTGGACTAATCGTACTTGTGTGAGCAGGAATTTTCAAGGGGATGTGACCGCTGATGTTTAGTGGAGGTATCGATGCCAAAGCGGGCGGGCTGAAAATAACCACGAGACTAAGGGCTAAGATGCAGCCAATGACTACGATGATGCTGAAATAAGGCTTTTCCGGTGAGTTGTTCATCATGAATAGTTCCTCAACTTGCTAGATTTAAACGAACTTTTCTAAAAGTCTAGACTGACAATTTTAGACGATTGACTTAAGCGAAAAATAGGTTGTACAATTCTCCGAATATTTGGGTTTCTCAAGGTCATTAGTCAACATACTCGTTATTAGATGGGATAACTTGCCTAAATAAACTAAACCAACCCCTTTCTTGATTGCGAGAAGCATAAACCTCATCCTTCATCAAAATCTGGTGCGCTAGCTTGTACCGCCACGAAGGAACACCAGGAAAAAGATGATGCAACAAGTGATAACCTTCCCAATGAATCCCTAGTAAAAAATTCGCCACTGGAGAGCAAAGCCGGTTGCGAGACATAAACAAGTCAACCGATTTGGGATTTGGGATTTGGGTTTGGGGATTTTTGAACTTGCCTTCAATTCCCTCCGAAGTCACCTCCATCAACGGGTAATGCTCGAACAACTCAATAAACGCTCCAACCCAATTAGCCGTTATCAACAAAGGAACCCACCAATACAGCACTAACAACCACCCCCAACCCAGACCGATAAACATTGAATTCAACACAATCACATAGACTAGGCGCACCAGCTTCTCTCTCAATTCCTCCTGCGAATTCAAAATTCTGTTTTTGAGCAGATAGCTCAGGTAAGTCAGAGTCGTTGCCGGGTGAACAATGTTCCATAAATAGCGACGCACGCTGTTAGCTTCTAGATTCGCTCCGTACAACCCACTCTCCTGCAACCCAATGTAATCTGGGTCTAGCTTGGAGTCCCCAAAATGACCGTGATGCTGGAAAACGTGGGAGGAGCGATAACCCGAATAACTTTGCAGCACTAGATAACCCGAAGGAAACGTCCCCAAAACAAAATTGAACACTTTATTCTTCGCTAAGGTTTTGTGGGTTGACTGGTGCAGCAAATCTGCCAAAGCACGCATCCTGGCACCAATGATCAAAATCGCAATGAAGTAAACCATCCCACCCACGACTAGCGGCAAGTGCTGCCATGTCCACCTAGAAGCAAACACCGCGAGAGCGATAATCACCCAATCCTCAACAAGTTGCAGGAACCCGTGCCAATTATCCAGATCAAAGCAAGAACTCAACTCTCTCAGGATTGCGCCGTCAAAGCGATAACGCTCAACCCTTAGCATTAGCGACACTCTTGGCAACGCTGTCAGTTTTACCATTTGTGAATTGGGGGTTAACTTGTGGCACAGAGGAAGGCACGGCGGTTTTGATAAATTCGTAATAAATGGACAGAAAAACTTCATCCAATGGCACATCGCGCATCATCTGCCTCGCCTTTTCCCGCAGCGTTTCGTGTGCCGAGTTGTCGATGACTGCCATTTCAAACAGCAGGCGAAGATAGGACTCTAGTTCGCGGGTGCGATTGTATGGCAAAAAGCCACCGGGTTCCCGTACTGTTGCCATCAAATCGCGGGCACCGACATCCAGCAACCGCTGGAACGGATTGTCATTGCGACGACGTTCAATCATCGGCGAGAACACATTCTCAGTGGGAAGTTGTTTGCCAAGTAACTCTGCCGTCACCACCTGGGCAACCAACGGAGCCATCAGCATCCCATTCCTGTAGGTTCCCGTCGCCACGAACAACCCTGGAAATGCAGTTTTCCCAACTAAAGGAATCCCATCAGCGGGAATGGGACGCAATCCATAACGCATTTCTTCGATTCTGGTATTTCGCAGCGCAGTATTGAACTGGCTAGCTCCATCACCCAGAATATAGAGGAGGTCTTGAGGTTGAACTCCCAAACTCATTTGGGCAGTCAAGCTCAAAGAATTGGTTGCCCCAACGTATAAGCGTCCCTCACTGCGAGGAACAACGTGCAATCCGCAAGCAAAGGAACGATTGGGAGTGCGAAGCGTATGGGGAAAATGGGGAGCATCTGCCAAGATACAACTGGTGCCTTTGCCAAATAACACCGCAGGCAGTTTCAGCTTGGAAAACAGTGTCTCACCGATAACTTCTGGAACCTTAGCTCCCGCACACACCACCACATTTGGAGTGGAAATGCAACCGTGGTTTTCGGTTTGGATGTTCCATGTGCCTTCGGTTTCCCCAAAATCGATCTTCACAACTTTATCGTCTAAAACTTCCCCTTTGGGGTGTTGGGCGATCGCCACCTCAAGGGCTGATAGTAAGTTGTGAGAATCAACTGACCCTTCACCAGGGATAAACAAAGCTTGGTACGCGGGACAGGAATTGTTGGCATCTAAACCGGGAACGTCGTCTGGATCGACCCACTCATGGGGTTCATTATAGGTTTCTAGTTGGGCTTTCATGCGCTTGAGGTTGGCGCGATCGCGATCGCCTGCATTGTTGCCGATAATAAATGTCCCTTGTGTGGTGAAGATATCTTGCCCCGATGCTTCTCTCACACTAGAGAGCCAATCAGGGTAAATCTTCTGCGCTTTGATCCGAAACTCCAGTTCCAGGCGTTCTTCGAGAGTCTCTTGGTCGGCAGTAATCTCGCCGTAGGCGCCCAACATAGCACCACTAGCCAGCGAGGCTCCATCACTATTCTGCTGTTGGGGATAGATCAGCACCACCTTCAAACCGGAACGGGCTAGTTCAAAGGCGATGGATTTCCCGATAATTCCACCACCAACAACCACGGCATCATATGAATGGTGGCTGGTGCCATTGTTCTGTAAAGTCATTTCTTTTCTGCCAATTCTGTGAAACCTTTCTAGTTACTTAAAATAAAACACTGTTCAATCTTACGGGATTGTTGAAGGCATTTGTCAAAAATACTAATCCTTATTTTGCAATAAATTAAGTAGGAAAAGTAGGAAGATTTATCAGGAGGGCTATAAAACCCATTTGACATCTTTTAGCGATCGCCCACAACAGTCGATCGCCCATAGCAGTCGATCGCTCATAGCAGTGTATCGCCCCCAGAAGCTGTTTTTTGAGGTCATTATTATCTGTGGAATTTTGGCACTTCTGCTGTTCTCTCTCTACGTGCGAGTTTTCTTGTTTTACCAGCTCGCCGCGATCGCAAATCCGTGATAATTGCTCGCTATCCCCTGAGTTTGAAGCCTCCACAAAATCAGTGGCAACTGATAACTGATTAGTGGTAGGCGTTAGTGGCGGTTCTATTACTTCTACCAACGAAAAGGTCACTGGTAACTGGTCACTATTGACTGTTTCACCTGTCCGGCAGAGCAGATATTGCTTCAGGACTAAAAACAGATTTTTTTTCGTCACCTTCTCTCCTAATGCTTTTGAAAAAGCCTGCCACAACTGGGAGCCAATATCCTTGATGTGAGCAATACTATAGGCACAATCGGCTGCCATCTCGCTATAACCGCGTCCGAGCCATGAGTGACACAGGATGAAGCGCTCAAGGGAACTGAGTTTCCTAGATAGCAGACTTTGTTCTACAGTGTCCAGAACTTCGTCAACATTCATGTAGTGACTCCATTTGAGTAGTATGCACACAGCAAGGAACGCTAAGGATTCTTATGCCCCAAAACAGGTAGTTAATAAAAGAAGGCTTTTATGCAGATAGCAGAGGGGAGAAGGACAAGGGCCCAATTACTGTAAGCGTACATTCACTAAAAAACTTCACTATTAATTATTCAGTTGTTTAGCTCAACAAGAAATAGATAAAGTTGGTATGTTTGTGTAAAGTTATATTGCTGCGACCCTCAAATTTCACAAGTAGTTGATTTTGTCAATATCCTAAATTGGCTAATTAATTCCCCAACTAAAGCTACAGCTTGGTTCCAAGAGGCTTGATGACGAATTACAGATACTCGCGTCAGCAGCCGTTTCACCTCTGTTGGGGCGATCGCCCTTCGATCTTCATTTCAAGCCGATACCTTCGGTAAGCTTCGCTAACGCACCCCATCACCCTCAAACCCAATTCATACGGGATAGCGAGAGCTTCATCGAAAATGCTTGAAACTCTCGCTATTCCGTAAGGAATCGCTTGCCTGATTATGCCTTCAAGAATCTATCTTGGCTTTGGGAACAAACGAAAACGGCTCGGTAGGTTCAAACTTCTCGGCCACATTGCCAGCAAAAAAGTGATTATCCGTCAGCGTCAGCTTTTTCGTCGGTTCTCCTGCTGTGAAATTCATATCTGATAAGTTGACCCAGAATACATTCGGATGGCGAGTAGATTCATAGTAATAACGCTTGTTCTTGTGATCGGCTACGACGCGCCAAAGCGTGGAGGAGATATTGGGTTCTTTTTCTGTACTGATGCCCAGAGGTACTGACACATTGCGAATGACCGAAAAGGCACTGGCGATCGCTTCATTGATATCAGACGTTTTGGGAATCGCTTTGATGTAGAACGAAGCTCGAACAAATCGATCGGCTGCTCGATTGGTGCCAGGTAGCATGGTGGTTCCACCAATCTGCTCCCAATACTTATTCAGCGCAAGTTGCTGGTCGTAGGTCGGTGAGTTGGTCATTACCTGATACTCCCGATTATGGTGAATGTTCAAATTGCCTTTGATGTACTGGAAGATGGCGGAGTCACCTGTAGGGTCAGAAATCGATAGGTGGATAGTTCCTTCCGCTTCCGTAGCATCGGGTGCATCACTTGACACGATGTAGAACGGTTCGTTTCTTAATTCCTTAACTGCCTCGTCAACGGTGGCGTAGTTGTCCAAGACGTATTGCGCCCAAGCAGAAAGGGCTAGGGCTTTGCGTTCGTCAGTGGGAGTCGGATACTTTGTCTCAGTAAGATAGAGCATATTCGCGACCAGTCCTTCCTCATTCATGCCATCGGCTGAACCATTATCGAAGCAAGTCGCCACAACACTGCCATACTTGGAAGTCCATTCAATGGAGTTAGGTCCAGCCGCGCCATCACGCTTCATGCCTCGTGGAAATGCCCAAAGGTTTGTCCCCATGTCAAACTTCCAGTCCATGCTGCGTGCAGTGATGATGGTTTTTTCTGGTCCAAGATAAACAACTCTAGTACACATTGCTTTATTTTCCTGAATTTTCAGTAGTTAGTAGGCAAGATAAGCTTATTAGCTTTCACTTATGTATTGTTCAGCTTTTTAGCTCAACAAGAAATAGATAAAGTTGGTATGTTTGTGTATAGTTATATTGCTGTGAGTCACAAAATCACAATTAGTGGCTTTTGTCAATCTACTAAATTGGCTAATTAGTTCGCCATCAGATAATTTTTTGATTGCATAGGCTGCAACTATAAAGCGAGAAAAGCGAGAAGCTGTAACTATCCGCATTCGGGCCGATCGCCTTGAGCAAACAAGGCAGTTTCGAGGAGGCAGTGAATCTTTTGACGAGATGGTTGTGGAGGCGATCGCCCGCGAGGTGCGACGACGGTGATCGCACTCAGCATATCAGCGCATTGCGGCTCGTAGTGCCGAAGTATATGGAGACTTATGCCAAATGCCTGTTGACCAGCTAGATAGCGATGCTATTCGTGCAAAAACACGGGCGCTTGCTCCCTTGATTTTCCAGCCATATCATCAAACATAGTCCCGATCGCACCCCTTACCCTCAAACCCAATCCCAATAGGATCGCTCTCCTGATTCGTGAATCCAATCATGCTGAAGTGCGATCGCAAAAACTGGAAAACAGGGAGAAGATACCCCCTCCCTGAATCATCAACTATTTCTGCGCTTTCAGCAAATCGAGAATAGTATCAAGTTTCTCCTCTAGTTTTTGGTTCTTTTTCTCCAAATTGGCTATTTTATCCAGCAGTTGTTGATTTTCAGAAATCGCAGCCGCAACCCGTAGTTTGCGAACATCCCGACCAAATCCCATCAGCGCCGGACGTTCCACGTAGGTGACTCGGTGTAGCACCCGCCAAGCTTTGTTGGGTTTACCTGCTTGAGTTTCCCGCAAAGCCCGTGCTTCTTCATCATTACTAGCTAACCATTCGGGGTCAACGACATAGTTAAAGAAGTCGTGGAAATTTTGCGTGCTACCTTCGAGGTAGAAACTCATAAACCGATAGCGATCAACTTTTTCCCCTGGGAGAATGGGTTTATCGTCGTAATCGGTGATGCCTTTATGTTCCAGACCACCCAAATCTACGTTCAACTGGAAGCCCTTACTGCGATTTTCGGTTTTGCTCATGGTTTGGGTCAGGTTGACGGTGGCTAGGGCAGTTAGTTCTACAGCCGCACCAGCGACAAACTTCCCTTCAGCACCATATCCGGCATCCATCGTAAAGGAACCTCCAATGGTATGCTCCACTGTGTTGGCAAAGCTTTGGGCTTCGGTTCGCAGTCCACCATCAGCATCCCAAACGTAAGTATTGACTATGTTGCGCTTGCCAGACCGAATTTGCAGGCTTTCCATCCGTTTTTGCCAACCAGCAAAACTGTCTGTGGCTTGTGCTCGTTTCTCTTCGTCGTCAATTTTGCTGCGGATTTCGGCTTGTTTTTGCTTGACAGCGGGACTGTTGTTATCGAGTACTGCTGCCGCATCCGCTTCAGCCTTCTTACGTTTTGCCTCTTCGGCTTTTTTCTTTTCTTCTTCAGTCATCTCACTTTCGGGTTTTTCTCCTTCTGGTAGTACCCCAATCGTGGTTGGTGCATCACCACTGTCTATATTCCGAGCCAAAGAGAGTTCATCGACCGTACCCACATCATAATTAGAAAAGTAAGATTCCCTTCGCTTATCCTCTTCTTCAATTTGTTGTTTGAGGTCATAAGCTTCTTGCAAGCGATAGTAACTGGCGGGATAGAGGGAACCATACTGCGATCGCATTTCGGGAACGTGCTTGAAAAAACGATCGCTTGTCGCAATGCTACCCGTTAACCCATCTAAACTACCGTTCATGGTGTATGCCGGATTGATTAAAAAGGTAATAGTGTTGACATCGGGGGGAATGCCGTCAACAGGTTGGACTTGGTAGCCGACCATTTTACCACTACGGGAAAGTCGGGTGACAAACACATCTGCTAAGGCCGAGATAACCAAGGCATAGCCTACGTTTTTGGGAATAAAGCGTGTGCCGAGATGGGGGAATTTCGCGGTTTCTTCTGATGTACCCCGCAGTTCCAGTTTATCCGTCATGTTCAGGGATGAACTGGAGCCAATGCTACTCTCATTCTGGAACTGGTAGTTGAATTTAAACTTGCCTTTGAAACCAGCACGGAGCGCCGCTAATTTTGTCGTGATTCCAAGACCCGCATTTATTTCTGTATCACCACCTACAAATGTTTCCGTATCCGCACCCAAACCAGAATCTTGCACTCGTTTCCAGCTAAACGCCACATCTTCAGACATGGTTAATTCTACAGAAGTCGCACTATTATAGTCGTCTGACAAGGTTAGGTTTTCGCTGGGTACGGGGGGCGCCCCTTCGATGTAACCTAACAGAGTCGGAGCAAACTGAGCGTTACCAATCCATTTTAGTTCTAAGGCTTCAACCCGCTTATCGGGTAGTAAAGTAACTCCATCGATAGTCGGATAGGCAAAGAACCGTCGCATGATTGCAACCTTGCGGTTATTTTCGATGGTAACGCTACTGTATTCGTTGGACACGAGGGCATCGCTAATTTCAAAGTTGCTCTCAACTTTGCCAATGGGCGCACTACAACCCCACCAGATTTCACCAGACATCGTGCCATTATATCCATTCCCAGAATGATCGCGGACTTCAACTCCTGTGGCTTCATTCATCGGATAGTAAGCCAGTAAACCCGGCTCGTTCCCACTCAGCAGGGTTTTGCTATTGACTGCAATTTCTTCATCACTCAGGGCGACTCCCCAAATGCGGACTTCTGCCAGTTTCCCAAATTGTTGTGCGCTTTCCCCTTGATTACCGATGAAGTCAATATTGCCGCTGAGTTTCAGAATTGCTTGCTTGATGTCATCAACCCTTTTCTTGGCATCTTTGTATGCCTGACTAGCCTGATCGGAGATAGCGCTCAACTGCTGTTCGGCAACTGCTAGAGCTTTGGCTTTAGTATCGCCCACTTTCTTGCCGTCGATGTAGAACAGGGTTGTATCTCCTCGACCTACAGCAGTGAGATGATGCCATCCCTCAGATAAAAACTCCATATTGAAGCCGCTGTCATAAAAAGATTCTCCCAGCAGTTGTTGCTCAAAATAACTACCTAATTGTTTGCCATTTTTGACCACAATATACTTTCCAGCATTTTGTCTCCCGATCAATGTATTCTCGCCACTTTTTTCTGGCAAGGGATAGACAAACCAAGCTTCAATCGTCCAGTCTGCAGGCAGTACTAAGATGTTATTGGGATCTTGATTTAACCTAAGTACGCTATTGTCGTTCCTAAAGTTTAAGCAGGCACGTTGGGCATCGGGAATCCACTGTTCAAAGGCGGCATTGTTTCCGTCCGCAGTAGCATCATATTTTGTTTGCCGCATCCGTCTTTTGAGGTCGAAGTAACTCAATTGCACGTTACCTTCGCTGGTTTCAATGGCATTCAGGCGGCTGGCGGAATTAACAAAACCGAGTAAAGCTCCTTGTGTCACCAATCCCTTGCTATCTTTAGCAACTTGGCCCATGCTTTGCGGGTTTTGTTGGGTATTTATAACTCCGGTAAGAAATTCGTCATTGTAGGTGTTTATCAGAAGTTGAATATCAATGATTTGCTGATAGACCAACAGCAGACGTTCCTCAAGTTCACGTATTTTAGCCGATTGGTCAGTACTACTTAATGTTAGGAGATTCAGGTCATCTTGAAATTGAATTAACTGATTTTGCGCTAATGTCAACTCTTGTGTTTTAGTATTCACAAATGCTTTAGCATCACTAATGTTGTTATTAGACTCATTTCCAATCTGAATGATTTTCCACTGTTGTGAATAATATGCTTGATTCTGGTTCTGAATCCAAACATTAAAGTTGTTCTTTATACTACGACAATCCAATACTTGTCCAGTACTCCGATGGCAAATCAAATAATAATCACTATTTGAATGTTTTTCGGGTTTCCATTGAGAGTCATTACGATTTTTTGTATCAAAATTTGGGTCAGCATAAACTTCGGATTGTGAATACCCAACTAACCCTATGTTTTCAAATTGTGAGATAATCTGATAATACCCGCCATCTGTCGCCACAAATTTAAAGTAATTATTGTTGTAATAAGGATTACCATTCGCTCCCACATCAGCATAAAGAAGTGCTTTCGACTCTGTATAAATACGAGCGATAAAATTTTCATTTACTCGGCAGACTAATTTGCACCAGTAGTTTAATACATTATCCTGTTCTCTTTGCCAAGTCTGTGTCGCTCGTTCCAGTTGACCTTCGAGAGTTTTGATGGTTTTGTTTTGGTTTTTAATTTGCTCTTCTTTAGCAGCTATAGCTTTTGTTTTGGCATCTCCTGCTAACTTCAACGTAGCAATGTTCAATTCTAACTGACGTTGTTCTTTGAGCAATCCTAATTCCCTCAGCTCTTCTAATTCCAGCTCTTCGAGTTTTCTTTCTAAGGATGCATGGTTATTAACCAAAGAGTTAAGAGTCATCGTGTCAGTGTACTTAGCCTCAGTAATGCTCTCAGACAACAAGCGAATACGATGTTTACGAATTTCCAGTGATGCCCAGTTACCTTTGATATTGGCAATCTCAAAGGAACGCAACAGACTCACCCTTTCAGGAATGGTAACGTTGCAAGAAGCTCGATACCAGCCATTGGTTACTTCTGTAAATTCATTCTGTACCGCAACAATGTTCTTTTTCTCTTCAGCACTCCGGCTGGTTTTTCCCCAATAGGATAGAGCAAAAATCTTCCCCTGACCATTTGCATTATTTAAATAGTCAACATCGACAGCTTTTGAGGAATGAATTACCTTAAACTCAAAGCTTTCTTCATAAGTTGCCCGTTCACTAACAGCGAATAGTTCAGGGTTGCTATACTGAACTGCATCAGTTCCCCCTGCTAGTTTGCGGTTCAGTGTCGCAGCACTCACATAGGGCTCCCCAAAGACAGTGCCATTGTTGCCATTAACCGAAAAGTCAATAACTTTACCGTCGCTAATTGCTCCCAAACGCCAGTAACCCACTAAACCGACTTCTTTGCCAGTCAATTGCAGATACAGATTGTCTTTAATCTCTTGAGCCGTACGGGCTTTGTTCCAGATTTGGACATCGGCAATTTTGCCGACAAAGGATTTTCCGATTCTGGATTGGGAAACCTTTTGAAAAGTAAAAACATAGGCGCTGCCAGCATCGTTCCCGCCAGTATCTTCGTTATAAGCGCCGACAATAGCCGTATCTCCACTGATGGCAACGGAGTTGCCGAAGAAGTCATTAGGTTCCTTGTCGCTGGCTTGGAGTTTTTCGACCTGTTGCCACCTGCCTTGCGCGTTGCGTTGGAAAATATAGGCGCTGCCCGCATTGTTCCCGCCCGTATCTTCGTTATAAGCGCCGACAATAGCCGTATCTCCACTGATGGCAACAGAGTAGCCGAAGAAGTCAGCAGGTTCCTTGTCGCTGGCTTGGAGTTTTGCGACCTGTTGCCACCTGCCTTGCGCGTTGCGTTGGAAAATATAGGCGCTGCCTGCAGCGTTCGCGCCAGTATCTTCCAGATAAGCGCCGACAATAGCCGTATCTCCACTGATGGCGACGGAGTTGCCGAAGTTGTCCTCAATTTCCTTGTCGCTGGCTTGGAGTTTTTCGACCTCGTGCCACCTGCCTTGGGCATTACGTTGGAAAATATAGGCGCTGCCCGTAAGGTACTCGGTAGCAATAGCACCGACAATAGCCGTATCTCCACTGATGGCAACGGAGTAGCCGAAGTGGCCACCACGTACCTTGTCGCTGGCTTGGAGTTTTGCGACCTCGTCCCATCCGTCTTGGGCGTTGCGTTGGAAAATATAGACGCTGCCCTCCCTCTGCCAGTCAGTACTACTTTTCCGATAAGCGCCGACAATAGCCGTATCTCCACTGATGGTGACGGAGTTGCCGAAGTTGCCCTCAATTTCCTTGTCGCTGGATTGGAGTTTTGCGACCTCGTCCCACCTGCCGGCCTTGCGTTGGAAAATATAGGCGCTGCCTGCATTGCTCGCGCCAGTATCTTCCTGATAAGCGCCGACAATAGCCGTATCTCCACTGATGGCGACGGAGTAGCCGAAGAAGTCCTCAGTTTCCTTATCGCTGGCTTGGAGTTTTGCGACCTCGTCCCACCTGCCGGCCTTGCGTTGGAAAATATAGGCGCTGCCTGCATCGTTCCCGCCAGTATCTTCCTGATAAGCGCCGACAATAGCCGTATCTCCACTGATGGCGACGGAGCCGCCGAATTTGTCAAAAGCTTCTTTGTCCGTGGCTTGGAGTTTTTGTGTTTCTTCTAGAACTGGGAGGACAATGACATTGTGCTGGAAAACTTGTTTGACCACCTCTACACCGTTTTTGCACAGCATCAGTGTGGTTTCCTGAGTTTTTTTGTTGTAGTCAACCACCCCTGCATAATGAACCCATTGACCTTGTGCTATAGGATTGGAGTCTTCTACCTTCTGCAAGAAATTACCAGTTACTACTCGGAAAACAACTTGGCCGCTTTGGTTGATTAAAAGCTCCATAGAACAGCTATTTTGACCCAAAATAAACCGTTTTCCGCTTGCTACCTCAGACTCGTAAATCCAAGCCGAACAGGTTGCTTCAAAGTCTTCGTTCGCTGAGGGTGCTTTTAAGACATCATCGGGAATTTCGATATAGTCGTCATTCCCATCGAATACAATCCCTCGCCGCTTCTGGGATAGCAGTTTCACATTAACGGCTTCTCCCGTTGCCCACTTGCGTTCAATGACAAAGTGGGTATCGTCAATTTTCTGCACTGGGTAAGTTTCGTTATAGGCTTCTGTGCCAGCAATCTGTACTTGTTCCCCATCTTGTAACCCGTGATTGGGACAAGTCACTTTCAACTTACCATCGGCTGTCTTTTCGTAGGCGGTAATCATGCCGTCAAAAATTAAACCGCCCGCTTCTTGTTCTTGCTTCTCCCAAGAACCCAGTGTTTGTTTGCGAGCCGGGGTTGCCGCACTCACAAAAGCGCCCCCGTGGACAGTGCCATTTTTACCACTAACCAAGTCTATAACTTTGCCTTCGGTAATAGCATCTAAAGGCCAGTAACTCAATAAATTTCGCTCTTGACCAGTCAGTCGCAGATGCATCTCCTTAGTGATTGTTGACTCATTTCTGATGTTGTTCCAGATACGGACATCGCTAATTTTTCCTCTAAAAAAAGTGTTCCCATCTAAGTCTTTTTTGCCAATACAGTTCGTCGGCATATTTAAGATATCTGAGATATCATCTCTTAAACGCTCTTTTTTAGTCAACAAGGAGCCATTTTTGTACAGAGATGCATCCAGTGATCCATCTCCTAAATTTCTATTTCTAAAAGTTGCTGCTATATGAATCCATTCGCCTGGACTGGGATTGATATCCTCCACAGCCTCAAACTCTATTAGTGGTCCACCAAACAATGTAAGTAAAGTCAGTTTGTTAGTGACTGGTACAATGCCAAATGCAAGAAAGTTTTCGCCAGCCATAAATTGGATAATATTTGAATAATCTTGAAAACTGTCATACGACACCCAAGCTTCTATAGTAAATTCTGTATCCAACACATCGTAATCCAAGCTGGGTAGAGAAATATAATCATCCGCCCCATCAAATACTATCCCTCGCAGCTTCTGGGATATCAGTTTCACATTGGCTTCTGCGTTTACCAACCAGCGTTCAATGAAAAACTGGGCATCGTCAATTTTCTGCACTGGGTAGATAGTTGTTCCAGTGCTTGAGCCAGCCCTCTGAACAGTATCCCCATTGTCTAACCCATGATTTTTATAGGTAACTTTTAATCTGCTATCGTTTGTCTTTTCGTAGGTGGCAATCATGCCGTCAAAAAGTAATGTGCCAACTGGCATATTAGTAACTGAAGACTCAACAACTGGAAGGTCAATTTCAAAGGTATTATCATCTACTCTTTTTGTGCTATAAAGCCCATGATAATCTTTGGTGTGACTAATTTTTACAACGTCCCCATTTTCTAATTTTTCGAGGTTGCCATCAGTCGATATTTTCACCAAATCTTCGGCATCTTCTTCGTCTGTACCGACTTTTAAACCAGTAATCATTCCTTGGGGGGGTGGTGTACTGTCGCCAAAGGCTGTGATTTCATCTAAAGTATTCAACGGTAACAGCACTTCTCGCTGTTTACTGCGGATGATTGTACTATCGGGTGTTTCGTCGATTTGTGCTAATGTCCCATCTCCAGCAATGGCAAAACTTAATGCAGCCGTGCCTTGGTTTGTGAGAACTGCTAACATCAAACGGGTTGCCGTTCTAATCAGTTGCATTTCCCCTGATTGGGTTTGCTGCTCCTGTTGTAAATCGTATTTGGTAGCGGCTAAACCATTTATGACGGTTACATCATTGTTGACTGTTACACCCCTAATATCTAAAGTCCGTTTAATTACCCCCGGAATGTGGCGGGGAACAAGAGTATCGTTTACCTCGTCAAAAACTGTGTAATCTTTGACATTAAATAACCCTTCGGCGGATGCGCGAATTGTCGTTAATTCGACTTTTTCTGTTGATTTGTTGTAGGCAAAAATGTGCCAGCGATAGACATCATTTTCAATGGTGGGAACTAAAACAACAGAAAACCAGCCTTTGTCCAGATTATTTACTATACACAGTTCCGTTGTGGGTTCGTAGAAAAAGTTACCATTCGCATCTCGAAAGTCCAAAGTGTCAACATTCTCTAGTCCATTGGCACCCTTGTTCATGTTTTTAGTGGGTGTGTGCTTCTGCTTACTGCGCTTAAACCGCACTTCTAGCTTGCGGTTCAGCTTATTGGTCATCCCATCTAAAACAAAGCGGTCTACCAACAGAGTATAGGACTTAGACTGACGAAAAACGTAAATGTGTCCTAGTGCAGAAATTAGTTGCACCGGAGCAGCAGCCGATTGATTCTGGGTTTGGTAGAGCGACTTGAGAATAAATTTGTTGGTGTCGTTCTGGTAGGTGAGTTCGGCGGTTTCTTGAGCAATTACCGACTCGTCATTTTTCTCCTCATTGGGGAATTCCAATGTTTGCCAGGTTTCCCACCCAGTTCTCTTATCTTCAGGTGTATTCAGATAACTATCTTCAAAGCCATCCTGCTTGACGGTGTACGAAATATTTCCATCTGTATCGGTAGCGAAGACGACTATTTTACCTTCGTGGGCAATGCTGTTTAGGTTCTGGAGCTTTTCTTGGGGGAGGAAAGTAGTCATAAGGGGCGAAATTAATTGTATTTGAATATTTGAATGTATTATTCGGTTTTTTCGCTCAAAGAGCAATAGATAAAGTTGGTATGTTTGTGTGAAGTTATATTGCTGTAAAGCTCAAAATGCACAATTAGTGGCTTTTGTCAATATACTAAATTGGCTAATTAATTCCCCAAATCGAGCTACAGGTTGGTTCCAAGAGGCGCTTCGGACGAATTACAGATACTCGCGTCAGCAATCGTTTAACCTCTGTTGGGGCGATCGCTCTTATAAGTTCATGAAAAAATGAGGGAACGAATATTACCCTCTTAACCCTAAAGCCCGTCCAGCTTCATATCGTTGATGTTTATTGGGGAGATCGATCGCACAAATGTCTGTCTTCCTGTTTAACTTCGGCATTCGTTCGCAGATAATCTCGCACCCAATCGCAACCCACTGCAACTACCTTATCCAACTCTACAGACTGCTCTAAATTCCACAAAATTAACGTTTTGTCCTCAGCAGCCGAAGCCAGAGTTTTACCGTCAGGAGCGAAAGCTAATCCCTTAACCCCAGCACTATGTCCAATCAGATTGGTCAGCAATGTGCCATTACTCTTCCAGAGTTTAATTATTCCATCATTACTGCCTGTAGCAATTGTCTGGCTGTCAGGGCTAAACGCGACACTCCAAATCCCAGAATTATGTCCCCCAAGAGTATGCAGTAACTTGCCATCACCAGTCCAAAGTTTAGCCCTCCTGTCTTCACTCACTGAAGCAATGAATTCGCCATTCGGGCTGAAAGCTACGTTGATGACTGCACTATTATGACCTTGGAGAGTCTTGAATAAGCTATCCTGACTTTTATCTAGCTGGCGCAAGTGATTCAAAACCGCAGCCAAACGCCAAAGCTTTACTGTCTTATCGCCACTGCTCGATACAAGTGTCGAACCATCGGGACTAAAAGCAACTCCCCAAGTCCCCGCCGTGTGTCCTCTCAAAGTAGCAATTTGGGTGCCGTCTAACCGCCAAAGTTTGATGGTGCGATCGGTACTGCTTGATGCAACCATCTTACCGTCAGGGCTAAAAGCGACTCGCTTAATATTACCCTGATGCCCTTTGAGACTATGCAGCAACGTACCGTCTTGACTCCAAAGCTTGACCGATTGATCTGCACCAACAGTAGCGATCGTTTTCCCATCTGGACTGATAGCAACTGAGCCAAACTGAGCGTTTGGCCCTTTTAAACGCCTATTGCTAATCCCGTTCTTGCGCCAGAGGATCGTCTCCTTCGCACTTGATGAAGCCACTAACAGTCCGTCGGGACTAAAAGCGACTCCCCAAATTCCACCCGTATGTCCCCGCAGAATTGTCAGCATTGGACTGCGTAATTTCCAGAGTTTTACAGTGCCATCCCAAGATGCAGAGAATAGGGTGTCGTCCCTGGGACTAAATGCAATATCTTTAATGCCACCGTCATGTCCTTTAATGGCATTCAAAGAAGTACCATCGAGACTCCAGAATTTTAGCATCTTGTCGTCAGAGCCAGAGACGATTATTTGCCCATTCTGGCTAAAAGCTAGGGCGTTAATTGCCGCATTGTGTGCTGTGAAAGTCCTTAACAAACTGCCGTCACGCTGCCACAGTTGCAGTTGGCCGTCTCCATTGCCTGTTGCCAGGGTTTTGCTGTCAGGACTAAAGGCAATTGAGAAAACAGGAGATTGAATATCTGAAAGTGTTTTCAGCAATGTGCCATCTCGATGCCAGAGTTTGACAGTGCCGTTGTCAGAAGCCGAGGCAATCAGTTTTCCATCGGGGCTAAAAACTACTGGTGTCAGGATCACGCCATGCCTCAAAGTCTTTAGCAATGTGCCATCTTGCCGCCAGAGTTTTATCGTACCGTCCCCACTGGAGGCAACAATCAGTTTTCCGTCAGGACTAAACTTGACTTTGCCAGTTGCAGCTTTAAACCCTGGCAACGTTTTCAGCAGAGTGCCGTCACGCCGCCAGAGTTTGACGGTTGTGTCTCCGCTTGATGAAGCAATAAGTTGACCGTTGGGGCTGATGGCCACTCCTAGAACTGGGCCTTGATGTCCTTTGAGGGTGCGGATCAACTTGCCATCGCGCTGCCAAATTTGGATGCCATCTCCGATTGTTGCCACAGCAATCATCTCGCCATCAGAACTGATATCTAAGGCGTTATTGACGGAGGCATAACCTGAAAAGCGGTTAAATTCAGCAGCTCCATAAATTGACCGTCGCAAAGCTAATTCTATCATTGTTGCTGTCTGCGGGTCGATTGAGGCCAAGTGTTTTAGTTCTCTTCTTGCCCTCAGCGCTTCAATTAAAGCATCTAACCTTTGATCTAAGGCAAAGAGGGCTTCCGAATATCTAGCCATTTTTTGAATTTTTTCTATTTCCTCATGGCGTTGGCTGGCGATCGCTTTTTGGTACTGGGAAAACGCAAAAATTCCTGCTGCGATCGCGATCGCTAAAGCGAGCGAAAGTCCCGCAATCAAATAAGTTTGGCGTTTAGCACTTTTTTTCTTTAGTTCCAGCTTAGCTTCTACTTCTTTAAGCCGTTCCGCTTCTAAAAATAATTGCAATTCTTGTCTGTCTACTTCTTGGCTAGCTGCTAAAAACTGATAATCCAAATCGCTTAAACTTTTGCCCTGCGCCCAGGTTTGAGCATCTTTTAAGGCTTGTCCGCGCAAGAGGCGGGATTTATCATGCTGCCCTGAACCTACCCAACCCTCTAGGATCTGCGAATAAGGCCGCAGGTTCCCTAATTTTTTTTCAATCCATTGAAGATTAAATACTTGTTGATAGATGCGATTTTTTACCTTTAATATTCCCTCGTGTCTAACTACCAAGCCACTGAGTAACAATTCCATCTGTTCTTGACTATCATCACTTTTTATTTCAATTTCTTGCAAAATTTTTTGATAAATGCCTAGAGTTCTACCAGCCCGCTGACCGTTACGTTCAATGCGATCGCGAATGGTTCTCAGGTGTTCCGGTTCATCCTGCGATTCCCAACGCTCAATGATGCGAGTTTTGACCAAGTTCTCAATCCAGAACGATTCTGTTCCTGGTGGAATGCGATTTGAGCGATCGTTCCCCATTGTCCCCTGACTCAATTGCGCGACTAAATGACACAACTTCTGAGTCAGAAACGGTTGTCCAGCCGTCCATTCTAAAATCGCTCTCACCACCGATGCAGGCTGTTCCACCGTTTTGTCCAGCCCTTGAATTAAGGGAGTCACTTCCTCCCACTCAAACCCTTTTAGTTCTATTGCTTGCCCAATATTGAACGGTGTCTTCGTTCTGTCTCGAATTAGATCCGAGGGAGTTGCTACCCCAAAAATCGCAAAGGTAATGCGTTGATATTCTGGGTCGATCGCCCGTTGGTTATAGCAGAAGCGAATGAAGGCAAAAAAGTCATCAATCGAAAAGTTAAGCCCCAGCAGAGAGTCGATTTCATCGACAAAGATAAACAACCGTTGTTGGGGAAACTGCACCAGTAGCAATTCCTCAATAAACCACCGCAGCCGTTGCAGTAAACCGAGATCGTTGCGTTCTTGCCACCAAGTTTTCAGGTTTAAGGTTTCCAATAGCCCCAACTGTAGCCATAAGTCACCGACGAATCCCTTGTACCATTGCACTGGAGTAATTTGTTCGCTACCTACCACGCTCAAATCCACGGCAGCGCAGCGAAAGCCATCTTGTTCAAGGCGATGCTTGGTTCGCACCAGCAGTGAGGATTTGCCCATTTGCCGGGAGTTGAGGACATAGCAGAATTCTCCTCGCTTCAGGGCTTCATACAGTTGGGAGTCAGCTTGCCGCTGTACGTAACTAGGTGCATCAATGGTTAAACTGCCGCCGAGTTGATAGCTATCTTGGGGCATAAAAGTTGATTAATTTAGCCTGTTTTTTCGTCAAAGTCCTTATTCAGGCGGGGTTTCAGAAATACCGTGCGTTTGCCCTGTTCCGAATTCCGACTTTTCCGACTTTTCCGACTTGACTTTATATTATCAAATAAGCTTTGATATTAATGCAAACAAATTACGCTACTTAGCGAGCTAGAAAGTAATCCATGCTAACTAAACTTCAGGAGAAGAAATTCAACTTTTATTTTCATACCTTTGACACGGATCAAAATACAGGGCAAACGCATCTTGTCAATAACGAGGGGTTTTAGCACTGCGGACTCGGCTTTATTGTTGTTTATTGAGAACGATCTTTTCACCTGTAGCGCTTTTGTCTATACTCCAACGCTATAATATATGGGAATTTATAAATTAGATGCGTTTACCCTGCCTACTCTTTTGGCATTTTCCTAAAGTTTCAGCACAGTAAGTACGGAAGAACCTATTTTTTAGGTTGATAAACTTTATTAATTCGGAACAATAAGGGAATATTAGCAGCAATGAGTGATTTTTCTGATAAAACCCTGAGCCAAACTGCACATAACTCAGAATCACTTTATTCCCAGAATAAGTGCATCCATCAGTTATTTGAAGCACAGGTAGAGCAGAATATTAATGCAGTGGCGGTGATATTCGATCGGCAGTCGTGGACTTACCGTGAACTCAACGCCAAGGCCAACCAGCTAGCTAACTATCTCAAAAAGCGAGGCGTAAAGCCAGAAGTGCGAGTGGGAATTTGCGCGGAACGCTCCCTAGACATGGTTATAGGAATTCTAGGTATTCTCAAAGCAGGTGGTGCCTATGTTCCTCTAGACCCAGCTTATCCTAAAGAGCGTCTGGACTTTATTCTTAAAGAAACTAAAGCGCCATTGCTGTTGACTCAAAAGCATCTGGTTGAAAAGTTTATCCAAGAGGAAATACAAGTCGTTTGTCTGGACGCAGATTGTGACACGATTGCCCAAGAGAGTGAGGAAACACCTAACACTGAGGTAACAATAGAAAACTTGGCTTACATCATGTACACTTCTGGCTCCACTGGCAAGCCAAAAGGAGTACAAGTGACTCATGCCAACATCTCGCATTATATTCCAGCAGTCAGCCAAGTGATGCAAATTCAGCCTGAAGATGTCTATCTCCATGTGGCATCTTTCTCGTTTTCTTCCTCAGTCAGGCAATTAATGGTACCTCTGTTTCGAGGAGCCACCAGTATTATTGCCAATAGCGAACAAACCAAAAACCCCATCAGTTTGTTCGAGCTGATCCAGAAACAAGGAGTAACTATTGTTGACAGCGTACACTCAGTTTGGCGCTATGGACTTCAGGCGTTAGAAACTCTGGACAAAAGACACACAGAAGCACTCACCAAATCTAAATTACGCACGATCGTGCTTTCTGGTGACTTACCGCCAGTTCAAATTTACAAGCAGCTACGAGACCTGTTTAAAGAGCGCTTAGACATTTTCAACGTTTACGGTCAAGCAGAAACTATTGGTAACTGTGCTTATTCGGTTCCAAAGGACTTTGACCCTGAACGAGGATACATTTATATACCCGTAGGCTATCCTTATCCCCATAACCAAGCCTACATCCTCGACGAAAATCTTGAGCCTGTTACACCAGGAGAAGTCGGTGAGCTTTATATGGGTGGTGCTTGTTTAGCTCGTGGCTATTTCAACAGTTTAGAGTTGAATGCCGAAAAATTTATCTCAAATCCTTTCAATGGCGATTCTCTTCAACGATTATTCAAAACTGGCGACTTAGCGCGCTACTGGTCGGAGGGTGCTATTGAGTTATTAGGTCGCACTGATTTTCAAGTCAAGATTAGGGGGATGCGGGTTGAACTAGGAGAAATTGAGTCTGTACTGGGACAGCATCCCAGCGTTAAAGAAGCTGTGGTCATAGCAGCAGAGAATGAACTAAAGGAAAACCACCTTGTAGCCTATGTAGTTCCCAACTCATCTTTATCCAAGATCACCCAAACAGAACTGCGCGCCTACCTCGATCGCAAGTTACCAGATTATATAGTGCCTTCTGCCTTTGTGCTGCTTGATTCTTTACCTCTAACCCCTAACGGCAAAATTGATCGGCTTGCTCTACGGAGTCGCAAAGTTATACATCCAGAACTAGAAGCTGCTTATGTAAAACCTCAAACCGAGACAGAGGAAATCATTGCTACTATTTGGCAAGAGGTACTTCTCTTAGAATATGTTGGCATTCACGACAATTTCTTTGAACTGGGTGGACATTCTTTACTTATGGCTCAGGTTCACAGTAAATTGTCAAGCATATTAGAATTGTCAAATATATTAGGACAACAACTATCAATTGTTGAACTGTATCAATACCCAACAATAAACTTGTTAGCTGACTACTTAACCCACAAGCAAAATCCCCAATTAAATTCCTCCAAAAACCATGAAAAAGTACAAATGGGTCGCTCAAGGAAAGCTGCTTTGCAGCAACAGCGAGAACGAAGACAAAAATCAAAACAGGGATAGGTGAGTTCAGTCCTGATAGCGAAGTGTGTCGTCAGCCATAGGAGTACGCTCCACTGGATACCCGAAGGGTTGTTAGCGAATAAATTTAATTAATTTAAGGGCAAGCAAATGAAGGAATTAGATTCACTTGATTTAGTCGATCAGTCAGCGATCGCCATTGTGGGGATGGCAGGTCGCTTTCCAGGGGCGAACAATCTCGATGAATTTTGGCATAACCTGAAAAATGGGGTGGAATCTATTTCCCGATTCTCTGACGAGGAACTTCTAGATGCAGGGATAAACCCAACGTTGTTGAGTCAATCAAATTACGTTAAAGCTAACCCTTTTTTGTCAGATACTGAACTGTTTGATGCTCGCTTCTTTGGCTTCAACGACCAAGAAGCTGCCATAACAGATCCGCAACACCGGATTTTCCTAGAATGTGCTTGGGAAGCTATTGAAAGTGCTGGTTGCGATTTAGAAACTTACGGTGGTTTGATTGGTGTTTATGCCGGTTCGTGCATGAGCACCTATATGCTCAACAACCTCTATTCAAACCCTGACCTAAAAGACTCATTTGACAGTTTCCAATCATTGAGCAGTTTCCAAATGAGGATTGGAAACGATAAAGATTCTTTGCCAACACGGGTTTCTTACAAACTGAATCTCTGTGGACCTTCTGTCAATGTTCAAACCGCCTGTTCGACTTCTTTAGTAGCTGTTCACTTGGCTTGCCAAAGCTTGTTGCAAGGCGAATGCGACACGGTTCTAGCTGGTGGGGTTACAGTCCGGTTTCCTCAAAAAGCAGGTTATCTCTATCAACAAGGAATGATTTTTTCTCCCGATGGCCATTGTCGCGCTTTTGATGCCAAAGCCCAGGGAACTGTATATGGCGATGGTGTAGGAGTTGTGGTCTTGAAACGGCTCACAGACGCGATCGCTGCGGGTGACTGCATACACGCAGTTATCAAAGGAACAGCTATCAATAATGACGGTTCCAAGAAAGTTGGCTACACAGCTCCTTCTGTCGATGGTCAAGCAGCAGTGATTTTGGAAGCTCAAAACTTAGCTGAAATTGACCCCGAAACCATTAATTATATAGAAACTCACGGCACTGGAACACCTATTGGTGACCCAATTGAAATTGCAGGTTTAACAAAAGCTTTTCGTACCAGTACCCAGAAAAAGGGTTTCTGTGCAATTGGTTCAGTGAAAACAAATGTTGGACATTTGGTTTGGGCATCTGGTGTAGCAGGGCTGATTAAGACTGTCCTAGCACTTAAACATAAATTAATTCCGCCCAGCTTGCATTTTGAACAACCATTACCGAATATTGATTTTGCCAATAGTCCTTTTTATGTCAATACTAAGCTGTCGGAATGGAAAACTAACGGGACTCCCAGACGCGCTGGAGTTAGCTCCTTTGGCGTTGGTGGCACTAATGCCCATGTAATTCTGGAAGAAGCACCTGCGGAAAATGACGAGCAAAAGGCTACTGACGAAATTAATTCTTCTTTCCAACGTCCGTTACATCTTCTAACTCTATCAGCAAAGACCCAAAAAGCGCTGCAAGAATTAGTACAACGCTATCAAGAATTTTTAGGTAAAAATCCGACGGTAGCGCTGGCAAATGTTTGCTTTACTGCTAATACCGGGCGCACCCATTTTAACTACCGCTTATCAGTAGTGTCGGAATCGATCGCACATTTGCAAGAGCAACTTGGTGCTTTTGCGGTTGGGGAAGAAACAGTTGGACTGGCAAGCAAACAAGTCAGCAGTCAGAAGTCTGCAAAAATAGCGTTTTTATTCACGGGTCAGGGTTCTCAGTATATCAACATGGGAAGGCAACTTTACCAGACTCAGCCTACCTTCCGCAACAGTCTCGATCGCTGTAACGAAATTCTGCGTTCCTACCTGGAAAAACCCCTGCTTGAAGTCTTATATCCAGAACCCAGAGAAACTTCACCCATCAACGAAACAGCGTATACCCAACCCGCTTTATTTGCCTTGGAATATGCTCTCTTCCAATTGTGGAAGTCCTGGGGGATAGAGCCTGATGTCGTTATGGGTCATAGTGTGGGCGAATATGTAGCTGCTGTCAGTGCAGGGATATTCAGTCTCGAAGATGGTCTGAGGCTAATTGCGGTTCGGGGACGCTTAATGCAGGCTCTACCGCCTGATGGCAAGATGGTATCACTGTTGGCTTCCGAAGCGCAGGTGCAAGCGGCAATTCAACCCTATACAGATGAAGTTGCGATCGCTGCTGTCAACGGTCAAGAGAGCATCGTCATCTCCGGTAGAAGTCAAGCCATAGAAAATGTCTGTGCCACCTTAGAAGCTCAAGGGGTGAAGACCAAAGCCTTAGAAGTTTCCCATGCGTTCCATTCCCCCTTAATGGAACCAATGCTAGCGGAATTTGCACAAGTCGCTAAAACGATCGCCTACTCGGAACCGCAAATAAAGTTAATCTCCAATGTTACGGGAGAATTTGCCACCTCTGAAATAGCAACTCCCGAATATTGGTGCCGTCACATCCGCCAACCCGTCAAATTTGCAGCGAGTATGGAAACACTCGATCGACAAAGTTTTGAAGTGTTTGTGGAAATAGGACCCAAGCCAATATTGTTGGGAATGGGTCGTCAGTGCATACCAGAAGTCGGGAGAGTTTGGCTTCCTAGTTTGCGTCAAGGACAGCAGGACTGGGAGCAAATACTCCACAGTTTGGGCGAATTATATGTGCGCGGCGTGAAGGTAGATTGGTCGGGTTTTGACAGTGATTATTACCGCCGCAAGGTAGTATTGCCAACTTATCCCTGGCAGCGACAGCGTTATTGGATTGAACCGACTGCAAAAAATGCGATCGCGCCTTCCCCATCTTCGCTACCCAATTCATATCATCCTCTGCTCGGTCAACGGCTGCGATTACCATTTTCTCAAGAAATTCGCTTTGAATCCCTATTTAGACTCGATCGACCTTCATATCTAAATGACCACAAGATATATGGAACAGTAGTCGTTGGTGTGGCTTCCCATATTTCAATGGTTTTATCGGCAGTTAAGGAAGCTTTTGACACCCAATCCTGCGAAATACAGGAGTTGTATATACCACAACCTCTGATCCTATTAGAGCAAAGTCATCGGCTCGTGCAATTGGTTCTAACGCCTGAAGCTGAAGAAACTTCTTTCCAGCTAGTCAGCCTCAAAGCAGGGGAAGAACAAAACGATAATGATACTAATTCCTGGATGTTACACGCAACTGGAAAAGTTCGGATCGCTGAAGAAATGTCAATTACAGCACCGAGTTGGCAAGAGATTAAAGAGCGATGCGATCGAGAGATGTCTGGACAAGAATTTTACGCAGCTTTTGCGAGGATTGGATTCAACATTGAAGCTTCGTTTCAATGGATGGAAACGATCTGGCGCAAAGGGGGAGAAGCTTTAGTAAAAATGCACGTTCCCGATCTATCAGAGGACGCTTTAAGCGGTTATCAGCTTCATCCAGGTTTGATTGATTCTTGTTTTCAATCGTCGGCTGTATGCTGGTTTGAGGAAAAAACCAGTAGCGATGCTATTTATGTTCCTTTTCAAATAGCGGGCTTTAAGTTCTACAAACGTCCCAGTAATTTTAGTCAGCTTTGGTGTCACGCTCAAAAGCGGGAAAAAGACAGAGCGAATCCTCAAAGCTTGGTTGCAGATGTCACTCTGTTCGATGAAAACGGACTGATAATCGCAGAAGTAATTGGGTACGAGTGTCGCCAAGCAAGTCGTGCTGTATTGTTACGCAGTCTCCAAAACAAGAATTTAGGGGATTGGTTGTACGAGTTTGCTTGGCAACCCCAGCCGAGCGATCGCCATTCAGAGCCGCTACCGACGGAGGTACCGGGCAGTTGGCTGATTTTTGCCGGTGCAGCCGGGATTGGGCTGAAGCTCGCCGAACGGCTGACAGAACGGGGCGCGTCCTGTGTCCTGGTCTCTGTCGGACTCGCTTACGAGCAGGTTTCGAGAGAGCATTATCGCCTTAATCCTGTCAATCCAAACGACTTCCAGCGATTGCTAGAGGATATCGTCGGCGACAGTCAACCTCCTTATCGTGGGGTAGTTCACCTGTGGAGTCTGGAAGACACACAGGCAGACTCCCTGGCAACTTTACAAAATGCTCAAGTTTTGGGCTGTGGCAGCGTGTTACCTCTAGTGCAAGCGATAATCCAAGCTGGGTGGTCTACTCTTCCCCATTTGTGGCTAGTAACTCAGGGAGCTCAGGCTGTAGAACCAGTACCAGGTTCCCTGCAAATACAACAAGCTCCTGTGTGGGGATTAGGTCGCTCCATTGCAATGGAGCATCCAGAACTGCACTGCACGTGTCTTGACTTACCGTCATTAGTCGAGGAAAGCGACATCCAACTCCTGTTAGAAGAACTGTGGTTCCCAAATTCAGAAAACCAGATTGCTTATCGTCAGGGAATCCGTCATGTTGCCAGATTAGTGCGGCGTACTTCTGACAAAGTAGAAACTGCTTTGGAGCGGTTTTCTCTTCAAGAAAATGGCAGCTATCTAATTACTGGTGGTTTGGGAGCACTGGGACTGAAAGTGGCTCAGTGGATGGTACAGCAAGGAGCGAAGCATCTAGTTTTAATGGGTCGTCGTGGGGTAAGTGTGACGGTACAGGAGGCGATCGCTCAACTAGAACAAGCTGGAACTCAAGTTAATGTTGTTAAAGGCGATGTTGCTAATCCTTCAGATGTAGCTCGGATACTGGCGGAAATTCAAGCAAGCGGGATATCGCTGCGCGGGATAGTTCATGCTGCCGGAGTTCTTGACGACGGGGTGTTGTTGCAGCAGAACTGGGAGCGTTTTACTCAGGTAATGTCTCCCAAGGTGGAAGGAGCATGGAATCTGCATACCTTGACTCAGAACTTGCCCCTAGACTTCTTCGTCTGTTTTTCCTCAGTCACGGCATTGCTGGGCACGCGGGGTCAAGGAAACTATGCAGCAGCCAATGCGTTCATGGATGCCCTAATTCATTATCGTCGGGGATTGGGACTGCCTGGATTGAGCATTAATTGGGGGGCTTGGGCAGATGCAGGAATGGCAGCCAACTTGGCGAGTAGCGACCAAATTCGCAGATCGGCACGCGGATCGGGCATGATTCCCCCCGAACTGGGATTGCAGGTGTTGGGAGAGTTGCTGGCACAAAATGCTGTACAAGTTGGCGTGTTTTCGTATGATTGGTCGAAATTTCTCCAGCAATTCCCAAATCATGCTTACCCAGCTTTATTCTCGGATTTAGCTCGCCAAGAGGTGCAGCAGCTAGAGAAAAGCAAGCAACTGCGAGTTAAACAACTTGAATTTTTGCGTCAAGTACAACAGGTAAGTCCAGAAACACGCCTGGAACTTTTAATTGCTCATGTTCAAGAGCAAGTTGCCAAAGTTTTGGGGTTGAGTTCATCCCAACAAATAGCGATCGGACAATCGTTAAATGAGTTGGGTCTAGACTCTTTGACCCTCATAGAGCTAAGAAATTTGTTGGAGAGCAGCTTGAGTATTGTGTTGCCTCCCAGGAAGCTGCTTCAAAATCCCAACATCATTGAACTGGCAGAAGAGCTGACCCAGCAATTGACACCAAAAGGTTCATTAGAATCAATTAAACACTCAGTTGTAGTTAAACAGCCTGCAAGTGACTGGATAGCTTACCGTAAATCAAAGCCAGATGCTCGTTTGCGTCTGTTCTGCTTCCATCACCTAGGAGGAGCAGCGTCCGTATTTAGCGAATGGTCAGATCAGCTACCACCAGATATTGAAGTTTGCCCGATTCAGCTACCAGGGCGGGAAAATCGCATTAGCGAGCAACCGTTCACTCAGTTTGCGCCACTTGTGGAAACCCTGGGACAGGTTCTTATTCCCCATCTCGACAAACCTTTTGCTTTTTATAGTCACAGCATGGGAAATTTGATTGGTTTTGAAGTTGCCCATCTACTTCGCCAACAGTATGGTTGCAGCCCAATCCACTTGCTCGTTGGTGGATTTTTCGCTCCTCAAGCTGTTGCTTCTGCTAATCAGTTGCTGGACAAATCTTTTCTTGAAGAACGAATCCTGAAAAGAGGAGAAATCCCTCGCGAACTTCAGGAAGACAAACAGTTCATGGAGTATTTGATGTCTATTTGCAGATTAGACAATCAACTTTTGCAGAGTTATATTTACTCAAATAAAGAACCGTTGGACTGTCCAATTTCAGCTTGGGGTGGTGAACAAGATTCTTTGGTTAGTCAGGACGATCTCTTAGGTTGGCATCAGCATACCAAGAACACATTCAAACTGCATATGATACCGGGCAAACACTTGTTCCTAACAACTAATCGAAAACTGCTTTTGAAAGCCATATCCCAAGAACTAATCTCGGATTTGTCACCAGTAAAAAAAAATCACTGGGATTAGCCAAATCCGACATGATTTAACGTGAAACAATTTCTTTAAATCAAAAATAATGCTGCTCACAAATAAAAAAATAATGGCGGAAATACTCTTGATATAGCTCACAGCTAACAGTTGCTTGACTATCGACAAGATGCACCAATCCTAAACTTTTTAACTTAAACGCTACCTCCATCTCTAACTGAATTGGAGCGGTTAAAACCTGCTGAAATGCGTCAGCTAATTGAGGATGGTGTTGAAAGTTCCACAACTGATACTGAAGATGTTGTTGATAGATTCCAGTATTCCTCGTAGCATCTTGCAGTAAAGTTTGTAGAAGAATTTTTAATCTGGCAGTTTGATACAATGCCAGTCGGATTAAATATGGAAACCCGCCAGTAAGCTTCATTAACTGCTCTAATTCAGAAGCAGTGAGTTGAAGTTGGTGGCGTTGAGCTAAATCCTGCGCCTGTTCTTGGTTAAAGATAGGCAGTTCGATCGCCAATCCCACATTAAACGGAGAGCGATGGGTGGGTAACGGAATGTAAACTTCAACAGAATGAGCCATTACGACTCGTAATTTTTGCCAAACAGAAGTGTCCTTTGTTTCCTCATACCAGGAACGCAACAAAACGAAAAAATCACCAGCGAGTTCTGGATACTCAAATAATTGGTCGATGCCATCTAGTGCTAAAACAATAGGGTTAGAGATTTCCTTGAGGATATAACCTTGAAAATAAATCGTGCTGTTCATCAAGGCTCCCATATCCTCATCCCAGTAGTCATTTAATCTAGATGCCACACCCAACTGCTGAGTGACATTGGTACAGAACCAGCGCAAGAAGCGATCGCTTGAAGCAAACACCTGTGTGCCAGCGCAATGTAAGCTAAGTCTCACTGTGTGGTAATTATGACTGATCCCATAATCCAAAATGCGTGCAATTAGGGAAGTCTTCCCCATTTTTCGGGGTGCAAAGATGCGAAGGAATGCACGGGGTTGGAGAATTTCTTGATAACAGATTTGTTCGATAGTCGATCGCTCAATGTAAAGGCCCGAAGCAAGGGGAACCTGTCCTTCTGGAGATTCTAAAACGTAGCATTCCACAGTTAAGCTCACCCCAGATATTGCTGTTGTTGTCTCAGTATTCTGAATATTATTCAGATTTATAAACTGCTGTTCTAGCAACGCCTGGAGATTCGTTTTATTAACTTTTTCACCCATCGCGTGTGAAAGCAACTGCCATAGCTTAGGTGCAACTGTGAACTTAATATAGCTTTCAGAATAATTATTTTCTTCAGCAATTTGAGCGTAAGTTTTTTTGTCTTTGAGTAGAGATTCTCGCAAGATTACCTTTTGAATATAATTAAGCGAAAATCCTGTTTTTGTAGCAACGAACTGGATCGCAAATTCAACAAGTTCTTCAATATTTTTCATTCAAATAGCAACTTGCTAGTACATCACCGCGCAAATAACCCACCAGCTCAACAAGGTTAAAAAGCTGCTTATTTTACAAGCTTTCTTCCCTCCTGCCTCCTGCCTCCTGCCTCCTGCCTCCTGCCTGCCTCCTGCCTCCTGCCTCCTGCCTCCTGCCTCCTGCCT
>NZ_JAUBRK010000007.1:56174-177645 GCF_036701825.1 Microcoleus sp. MOSTC5
CCTCCTGCCTCCTGCCTCCTGCCTCCTGCCTCCTGCCTGCCTCCTGCCTCCTGCCTCCTGCCTCCTGCCTCCTGCCTTCTTGCACTAGGTTGGGATATTCAAGGCTCCATTAGTTCTGAGCCACTGCTTCTGTTGGCCAGTTAACCCTTGAGCATCTGTAAAACACGCTCTTTTGACGCGAGAACCAGAAAAATCCGAGCCCATTAACTGAGTATCTTTCAAGTTGGCGTGTCTCAGATCTGTCTCAACCAGATTAGTATCTCTTAAAACTGCTCCCTCTAGATCGGCTTGAAATAGAGAGGCTCCTTTGAGATTAGCACGGCTTAAGTCAGCGCCCACTAAGTTGGCTAACTCTAAAGCAACTCGGCACAAAATCGCTTCTGTCAAATCAGCATATCTCAAATCAGCCCCAACCAAATCTGCCTCCGTCAAATCAGCTCTCTTGAGAATTGTCTCATTAAGCTGGCTCTCTTCGAGATCGGCTCGCTGCAACGAGGCTTGGCTTAAGATAGCACCTTCCCAATTTGTCTGACGCAGATTTGCTTCATCGAGATTGGCTCCCGTAAAATCCGCCCCTTTCAAGTTTGCTTTCAATAAATTAGCTTGACTCAGAATTGCTTGAACCAAACAAGCGCCTTCTAAAGAGGCTTCCGTTAAATTAGCACCTTTTAAACAGGCAGAAGTTAGATTTGCATGATTTAGAAGAGCATTACTCAGGTTGGCGTTAAGTAATGTGACTTTTTGTAAATCCGTCCAAAAAAGGCTGCTGTAGAGCAGGCAAGCTTGAGTTAAGTTTGCCTGTCTTAAGTTGGCTCGATTCAAATCTGTCCACATCAGATTTGTGCCGCTTAAATTGGTATAACTCAAATCAGCACTATTGAGGTTAGTATGACTATAATCAATTCCATTTAGGTCAGCACCCTTCAGGTCAACTCGACTAAGGTTAAGATTTTGAAAATTTCGTTCTTGCTCAGCATACCGCTTAAGAATGTCACTGGCATTAATTATGTTCATCAGCATTAACTAGGAATTGCTCGGCTTAACGGTGGTTTTTGAACAAGCTTGGTTGTGATGCCCTGCATTCATAGATTTGCCATCTCTACCGATACTTTATTTTCGTTCGTTGCCAAGAGTGAGACTGGAGTTGATATATTCATCATGTTTATATCAATTAATATGACTGACTTGAGCCGATAAATTGATTAAAAAAGTTTCGTAATTTACTGGTATTTAAGGGTAAGTATCGAATATCAGTTGTTTGTTTTTTAGGTAGGATTGCCTGGAGTGCAGATAAGTAAATCTACTTAATTCAACGTAAAATCTAGAATTTATCAAGATAATAAGCTATTCAGCATTTAAATTGTATATAGCAATCCTAAATCATTTGTGAATTTCTTACTCCCTCCCCTTACCAAGGGGAGGGTTGGGGTGGGGTAAAAAATTTACGACTCATTTAGGATTGCTATATCAAAAAACAATCAAACTTTTGTGGGGTGTCTCGCCCCCTCCAATATGAAATTTAAATGCGCGACAGCTTAGGTCAATTTTTTCTTAGGAACTTTAGTTGGCAAGGGTTAATCGGCATTGTCTAATCTAAACCAATAATAAACCTTTTTTTTACTTTTTTATCTTTCCGATAATAGGTTCCTACTTTTCCTACTTTTCCTACTTTTCCTACTTTTAACTAAAGAATAATTGCTCTTTAAAAAACTTGTAAAAAAGCTTGACTTCAAGAACTTCCTCTGATATACAGGTAGAACTAGAGATATAAATACAAGAATAAAAAGCTTAAGAAAGCAGAAAAATAACAGATGTTAAATCCCCTAAATCGCTTGCGTAAATTCCGTAATGACTCCCTAGGTAATCTAAAACTGGGTAATCTCCAACTGGGCGGCTGGACCATTCAATCCAAGATGCAAGCGTTACTCCTAGGAGTTAGCCTCGGTTCTGTAGTGGTAGTTAGTGGGATTGGTTGGTATCAAACACAAGCCACCCTCAGAAGCAAAATCGCCGAGCAACTTGCAGGTATCAGCAGCACCAAAGCCGAGCAGTTTGAATCGTACTTTGAAAATTTGAACAACCAAGTAGGGATGCTGGCAGCAGACAGCAACGTTGTTAAAGCGATGGTGGATTTGAATGGGAGTTTCCGCAACCTGGAGCGCAACTTTGTTCCCGCCGAATGGGATACAGCGCTGGATACTTACTACACCGAGCAATTTTTCCCTAGGTTGAAAAGTAATCTATCCCCACAAGAACTCAACCCCAGTGTCTATCGTCCCACCGGACAAGCAGCTCGCTATCTCCAGTATCACTACATTGCTTCTAATCCCAATCCAGTCGGCCAAAAAGATAAGCTACTAGATGCTGGTGATGGCAGCGATTACAGCAAAGCTCATGCCAAATATCAAAAAATATTTGCAGGAATTATCCAAAAATTCGGTTATTACGATTTATTTTTGATTAATCATAAAACCGGAGATATCATCTATTCCTATTTTAAAGAAACAGATTTTGCCACTAATCGACTACAGGGTTTTTACGCCCAGAGTTCACTAACTGATTTGCTGCAGAAAGTCCAGTCAAATCCTACACAAGGTAGCATTCAGGTTGCTGATTTCAAACCTTACCGCCCCTCTTATAACGCTCCAGCCGCTTTCTTGGCAACGCCCATTTATAGCGGTTCTAACATGATTGGCATTTTGGCAGTGCAAATTCCCATTGAAAAAATCGACCAGGCAATTAGCCGGAGTAATAATTGGGAAGCCAGTGGTTTGCAGAAAACGGGGGAAGCTTATTTAGTCGGACCGGATTCCTTAATGCGTTCGACATCCCGTTTTTGGGTTGAAGACCCCAAAAAATATCAAAACGTGGTTCGTTACACGGGGACTGACCAGACAACTCTGCAACTGATGGAGAACTTCAACACTACCATTGGCTTACAGAAAATCAACAGTCCAGCCGCCCAAGCTGCCTTAGCAGGAAAACAAGGCATGATGGTAGACCGCAACTATCGGGGGGCAGAGGTATTGAGTTCCTACGCTCCTTTGAAGTTGAACGGCTTAAATTGGGCGATTCTGGCAGAAATGGAGGTGGGCGAAGCTTATCGTCCGCTTTACACTTTACAGGTGATTTTGTTGATTGCGGCGGTGCTTTTTCTACTGGGAACGGCGTTTTTAGCGGCAATTGCTGCAAAGATTTTTACCTCTCCCCTGCGTCGCTTGACTGATAGCGCCCGAAAACTTAGTGCCGGGGAACTGGATGTGGAAGTTGACGTGAAATCCCAAGACGAGTTTGGGGAATTGGCAACAGAGTTCAAAGAGGTGGCGAACAAATTACGCCAAACACAGGAGCAACTGGAAACCAAGAAGCAAGAGAATGATATTCTCTTGCATAATATCCTACCCAGCGCGATCGCCGATCGCCGGAACGAAGGAGAGTTAGTAATTGCCGACAGCCTCAAGCAAGTAACCATTCTCAATGCCCATGTGGCAGGTATTGCTGAGTTGAGCAAGCAAATGTCACCGCTAGAGGTAACAGAACTGCTTACGAAACTATTTGATGAATTTGACCAAGCCGCAGAACATTTTGGCGTAGAACGGCAAAACACTCTTAGTACAGATTACGTAGCAGTGTGTGGGCTCACCCAAATCAGATTTGACCACAGCAAACGAACGGTTGATTTTGCTCTAGCCATGTTAGACATTATCCAACGCCGGGAAAATGGTCGTCGTAATTTTGCTTTGGGTTTACGCATCAGCATTCATGCAGGCCCAATCACAGCAGGGGTAGTCGGAACCGAGAAATTTGGATACAGCATCTGGGGCGAAACGGTATATTTGGCAAGCCGCTTACATAGCAAAACTGAGTTGAACTATATTTTGCTAACTCAGAGTGTGTATGAACGGGTAGCAGATAGCTACACATTCGTGCATAACCCATCGGTAAATATTGAAAACCTAGGAAATGTAGAAACCTGGACGTTAGTAACGGCCCAAAAGTTGGTTACAAGTCAGGTGGACTTGGTTCAGTCATCTTTCGCAAAAATTAAGCCTATTTCTGAGAAGGCTGCCGAACTTTTCTACCAACGACTGTTTGAATTAGAACCTTCTTTTCGTTCTCTATTTAAGGGGGATATGAAAGAACAGGAACGTAAGTTAATGGCTACGCTTGCTCTCGCCGTGGAAGGTTTGCGTCACCCCGATAAAATTATCGGTCCCGTCCAGAAGCTGGGTCGCAGCCATGCGGGCTTTGGCGTCAAGGCTGAATATTACGATACCGTCGGCGAAGCTTTGCTGTGGGCGTTAGCCCAAGGACTGGGTGAAGAATTTACTACGCCAGTGCGAAAGGCATGGGAAGAAGCTTACACATTCCTGAGCGAAATTATGAAAGAAGCAGCAGCAGAACTTGAGTTGGAAAAGATAGGCGTTTGAAGGAGGCAGGAGGCAGAGGGCAGGAGGCAGAGGGCAGGAGGCAGAGGGCAGAAGGCAGGAGGAGGTAGGAGAAAGTAGGGGGAGGTAGGAGACAAGGGGCAGGAGGGTTTTAAGATTTGATTTTTTGAATGCTTGAAACTAAAATTCCTTGAAACCTATCGACTTCTTCCAAAACAGGACTAAATAGTTCAGGAGATGCTAATCCGACTTCTTTGGAAATAATCAACTGAGTGTCAAGTTCCCGAAGCGAACCTAAAGCAATGTGTAGAAAATGGATATATTCGTTTTGCGTTCATCTTCCATAGCCTTCGGCTATATTTGATGGTACAGAAACTGCCGCTCGTCTAATCTGACTTGTTAATCCGTAAAGTTCAGATTTTGGGAAGTTTTCGGTAAGGCGATAGCAGTTAATCGCAAGCTTGACTCCACACTGCCAGATAAATTGCTCTCTGTAGCTCATGGTGAACGAAGTTAGAAGTAGGAAGTTGGGAGAAACTCAACTAAACAATTATAAACCTCCTGCCTCCCCCTGCCCTCTGCCTCCTGCCTCCTGCCTCCTGCCTTCTCCTGCCTCCTGACTCCTGCCCCCTGCCTCCTGCCCCGCTACTCATTGTTTATCATTCGTTAAAAAACACTCATGGATAAATCACTTCTGGGATGGCTATTGCTTTTAGGATTGGGATTCCCCTTGTTTGGCATACTGCTTGGTGAAGCCGCTTCAAGATTGGAACGCGAGCAACATCCTTTAGCCGTTGGTCTGCGTCAGGTGCGCGAGTATCTGTTACCGCCGTTAGCCGTGCTATTGGTAATGCGACAGCTTTTGAACGTCGCTGGCAAAGATTCCTGGGCGCGTTTTGTGGAAACGTTAACTTGGGTTGCCCTGATTGTAGCGGGACTTTCTTTAGTCAACGCCCTACTGACTACAAAAAAAGAAACTATCAAATGGCAAATTCATGTCCCTAACCTGTTCTTTCAGGTAGCTAGGGCTGTAGTGATTTTAGCCATTGGCTATCACATTATCAATGGAGTTTGGGAGATAAGTTTAAGTGGTTTGGGCAGCAGTATAGGGATAGCTTCAGCAGTAATTGCCCTAGCGCTGCAAGATACCCTCAGCAACTTGGTATCAGGATTGCTGCTGCTATTTGCCAAACCGTTCAGAACGGGTGACTGGATTGAGTTCGACGGAAAGCAGGGTCGGGTAATCGAGCAAAACTGGTGGTCGGTTACTATTGCATCTCCTGGCAAGACATTCAACGTTCCCAATGGGGTACTGTCGAAGGCAAGCATTATCAATTACGGTCAGGGAGCAATTTGGAAAAGTATTTCCGCCAGCTTTTCTTATGACGACTCTCCTAATCAAGTGATTCCAGCACTAAATAGCTTGGTGGAGGGCATAGATGCAATTGAAGACGAAGGTTTGGCTCAAGTTACTTCCTATGGAGACTCCTGTATCACCTACGACCTTTATTATAAATTACTGCCTGAAAAAAATTTTGGTGTTTCTGGGCAACTCAAGTCCCGAATTTATTATCTGACCCAACGTTATGGTTTTACCGCCCCCTATCCGATCGCAGTGCAGTACAGCGTCGATGCTAAACAAGGAATACCAAGCCAGATTCCTCAAGCAATCGAGAACCGCCAACCGGAATTAGTAACTTATTTGCGATCGCTCCCATATTTCCTAACGCTCAATGACACTCAGATTGAGAAACTGGCCCAACGGGCTAGATTTCAAGCCTACGGCCAAGGTGAGCTAATTATTCAGGAAGGCAAAGAAGACGAGGGACTTTATATTATGTTCAAGGGTAGGGGAGAGGCTTACCTAAAAGATGAACAAGGCGATCGCAAGGTAGTGGACGAGCTCGAACTTAACGAAGCCTTTGGTGAAATGGCTATCTTTCCAGGAGACTTAAGTCCAGTTACAGCGATCGCCAACGAAGATGTTGAGGTTGTAGTGATTCCCGCCGAAAAGATTGTCGAAGCAATTGAATCTAACAACAAATTTGCCTCAGAGCTTATCCAATATATCGAAGAACGCAAAAAAATGGTTTTAGTTGCTAAAGGAATTAAGGAGGATGTGAAGTCGTTGATTAATAACAATGGTAGCCGAGCGCAAGTGAGAAGATAGTTAAACAGTTGACAGTTGACAGTGAGGTTTTTCGGATGGGGCTTTCCACCTCACCCTAAAAACATTCCGCCAACCTGCGTGGATTTTAAACCCCTAAATTTTGATAAAATTATATCAACCGCCAGGGGGATGCCGAACACGAGCGATCGCACAAAAAGGTAGCTCTTATTACTTCTGTTTCCTGCCTGCTAGCTTCTGCCTCCTGCCTCTTGCTATCCTGAAATTGGCGCTAAAAATAGTTATTTGTTTGGTAATTTTAGGCTTGACTTTTCCGGTCAAATAGTGTAGATTTTGTTTAGTGGTAAAGTTTAAATTTCACCTCAGATAAATACGCTACATTCAGGTCAAGTAAACACTACATTTTTCCCAAAAGGAGACTAAAAACACTAAAATATTTTCTATTTTTTTTATTTTCCTTCCTAACCACTTGGGTGGTTCCTATATATGTCATCAATCAACATGAGGAAAACTAGAGCAAATAATTACATAAATTACTTATTTTTGCTCAACCTAGTTTTAGTATTAACAGCCTGCGCGGGTCAATCAAAAACCTCACAAGCAAATATTGACAATAAAGCTACGGCGGATCGATCTTCAAAAGAAAGCTTGGGTATTCAGAAAGTCGAGGGGAAATTAGTTAAATCACCCTCAACTCAAGACTCAGCTAAACAGGGCATTGTCTTACCCGAAGTAAAACCCCTGGAACTGGAGGGAACACTGGCCATATCGGGAAGTCAGGTAGTTTTGCCGATTAGTCAGGCTATTGCTCAACGCTTTATCCAAGACGGGTATCCCAGTAAGATTAATCTCGCTGGTATTGATACTCAGGTTGGCTTCAAGCTATTTTGCGAGGATAAAAAGGTAGATATTGTCAATGCAGTTCGCCCGATTACCAGTCAGGAGTTAGCAGCCTGTGCCAAATCAGGTGTTGAGCCGATCAACTTTCAAATAGCCACCGATGCTGTGACCATTGTAGTCAGTTCTCAGAATAGTTTTCTCCCACACAGTCTGACGCGCGAAGAACTGGCAAAGGTATTTACTGTTCAACATTGGTCAGATGTCAATCCCAAATGGCCAAAAGAGCTGATTAAACGCATTGTCCCAGCGGGGGCTGCTACTGGCGGCTCTGTTGAACTGCTTTCCCAAGCTATTTTCCAAGGGAACGTCAGCCAACTTACTAATGCTCCCAATACGGTATTTTATGACTTTGTAGAGCAGTTGCACTCAGAAGCTTTAATTAATCCCTATATGATTGGCTTTTTAGAGTATGCTTCCTATAAAGAAAACCGAGACAAGTTGAGGGCGATCGCTATTGATAGAGTAGACCCTTTCCTGTCAACATATCCCATCGTTCGTCCGCTGTATATTTATGCGGATGCCAAAGCGATTCGCCAACGACCGGAAGTAGCAGGTTTTGTTAACTATTACTTGACCTATGTAAACGAAGAAATTTCTAGTTTAGGCTACTTCCCAGTTAAACAGACCGTATTGGATGAGTCAAAAATTAAGTTCTTGCAATTGAAAGGTAATAAATAATCGTTGAAGAAAGTAGGCAATAAAAATTAGTTACTTGTCTTTGGACTTGAAGAACCCCCTGATTGCAGAACTCACATACACCACAATAGTTAGAGATATGATTGAAATTGCACAATTCACAACTGAGCAAGCCAAGAGTTACTGGCAAGCTCTAGCTCAGCTAAAGCTCAACTTTATTTGCCAAAATCAACCCTTTCAGTATGGCTTTCCGCTCATCATTTCTGCGGAACTTGCTGACCAACTGTACCAAGCCTCTCAGGAAGTTGAAGATTACATACTAGCCTTGGCAACTGATGCTGATGCTCTTAACGAGCGGATAACTCAGAGATTTAAGAGCGTTGTGGGACAACATCTGAACCTAAAGACTATCAACTCCCAATTAGTTAAACATCTTCAATCAGGCTTAGGAATTCCTATAGCGTATGATGTACTCGTAACCGACAATTGCCAGAATAGCTTAAGTATAAAAGCTACTGAGGTGCAAGGTGTGATTAGTTATCTAGGTTGGATACGTCTAATTTTACAGGCGGCAAAAACAGCACTAGGGGAGCATCCAGAAGAGTTATTGGATAAACTTTTTGAGCCAGAAAAAGGCTTAGAAGCTATTAACCAGCTAAGCCAAACCCCTGAGATTTTTATCGTTGATGTCGATCCGGTCAGACAGGCTAGCAGAATAGATCTACAAGCCATGTCAGAGTTACTATCTGGCTCGGGTTCTCATCTAGTGTCGATTTACGAGATTTACCGTCATGGAAGCCACTGGCTAGCTGACATCCACGATAGTGCAGGTAGGTTGTTAAAGACTGTAAAAATGGTTAATATCATCTGTCGGCTGGTGCCTGACGAGATCAGAGAGGTTCTAAGCACGCTACAAAACCAACCTGACAGCAAACAAGAACTTGTAGATTTCTTTTCAGACTCAAGCTTAAATTGGATATGGCATCCAGCTTGGCAGAACATTTTTGATAAACGAGATTTAGCAGCCCTAAAAGATTTGCCAACGGCTCACCACCATTATGTAAAAACTATTCAACAAGGTGACGTTCCCCCTGGAGTATATTTCCAAAAATCAGTCGATGGTCATGGGGGTGCAAATCAATCAATAGTCAAAGTCCAAGATAACTACTCTGTCCCAGAAGGTTTCATCCTACAGCCCTATCTGGTCAAAAAGCCTTTTAAATATATTGTCTCCGAACAGGGATTGAAATTTGACTGTTCTGTTGAATTGCGAATCATGCGGAATTTATCATTAGGTACTCCCCGAAATCAGAGCGGAGCTTACTTCATGGCAAGAATTGCTCCTTATGAAGTAGAGGGTGACAGTGTGAAAAATAGTGTAAAGGAAATTCAAAACGCTGTGTCTCACATTCTCGATCAATACAAACAAAGCTCCAGAAAGATACACTATTGGCAGTTACCGTTCGGTTTTAGTCCGGTTCTAATCCAACCCTAATAGCTTCTTATTCATAAAACAATCATTGAAGTTAATTGACGTGGTATAAACGTTACCCCTTATCCTTAAATTAAGGATAATTCACTAAAAATTAAAAACACCATCACTGAGGTCATCATGTTGTCTAAAAATCTCCTAGAAACCATTATAGAGTCTCACTCAATTTTACAGGTCAGCCTGGATAAAGGTTGGCAAGAATTTAAAGAAAGCAATGATTTTTTAATCAGCAAGGAGTTATATCACCAAATAGATTGGTGGTATACTAGCCCATATTTTGGAGTTATTCCTAATCCAGGTCATTGGTATAGCTGTCAGCTAGCTGCCAAACATTTTCTCATAGAAGTTGGGAAATTAAGAATTTATTTCGATACTATATACCCCGGAAATTTTTCTCAATCGATAGAGGTTGAGAGAGATGAGGGATTAGATGTTAGACGATTTAAAATGACAGCTTTTCATCAAGTGAAACCGATTTGTGTTTTTCAGTTGGATTTTATCCACGATCACGAAAAGTTTTATTTTCTTTACCCGCCCCAATTGTCTTTTTGTGAACTGGAGACAATTTAACATAAATAATTGTCATTGCGCGACGCAGAAAGTGAACGCATTTGCTGAGCTTAAAGAGCGGCTCGTTTTTATTTAAAAATTGTGCCGCTTTATCCCTAATAGCAGAATAGTGATGAAACACAGAATTGTCATTGAATGACATAGAAAAGTTATATTTTTTTTCTGAAAGCCTATCGATGAAAAGCGTGCAGAAATAAACGAAAGTATGGGCTAGATCTGGTAGTCTTGAATAAACAAAAAAAACAAACTAAAAAACTGATGATTTTACCCACAAATACTTGGCAGAAACTTTTCATAGTTACAGGAATAACTGTTAGTTTTGTTTCTATGTATTCTTGTAACGTTCATGCTCAATCTTTTGGAGAAAAAGAAAATGTATTAATAGCCCAAAATTTAGGGGGGATAGTACGAAAAATACCCCTGGAAGAAGTAGCAGTTCCAGCAATGTCTTCAGCAAAGACAGCGACAAATGCTGCATTTAGCCAAGCCCGAATTGAACTAAAGTCAGATGGTTCGTTAATATACATACTCAGAGGTAAAAACCAACAAGGCTTTGAAGTTGAAGTACAAGTTACTCCCAGTGGCACTCTTATTCAAGTTGACGAGCAAATAGAGTCCAGTGGAGTCCCTGAAATTGCTCTAAAAGCTTTCAAAAAATGGGCTCCCAATGACCCACTTATCAGCACTTGGCGGAGTACCCGTCTTGGCGAATTTTTCTATCAATTTGTCATTCGGGATTTTTGGTTAGAAATTGCTGCTGATGGTAATAAAGTCGTCATTTACCGCAAAAAAATCAATATTTAGCACATCAACAGTCAAAATATGCAATTTGGTCGCACAGATTCATGAAGACATTTACGATCGGTAATTGGCAGAGAATTGTCGCTGCCACACTAACTGCAACAACAATTGCTTTCACTACTAATGCTGCTTTTGCTCAATTACTTAAGGGTGCTGGTGCTTCTTTTTCCGAACCTCTTTATCAGCGTTATAGCGCCGAATACGAACGGGAAACAGGGGTCAAGTTCAACTATAGTTCCATTGGCAGTGGTGGTGGTATTCGGTTGTTTATCAATAAAACACTGGACTTCGGAGGTACTACTTTAATTCCTACCCCAATTGAGAAAAATCAGATGGAAGATGGGTTGCTAATGGTACCCACAGGAGGAGGGGCAATAGCCATTGTTTACAACCTTGAAGATGTGACCTCGGATGTCAAATTATCTCGCGAGCAACTGGCACAAATATTTACAGGTAAAATTGCCAATTGGAACCAAGTAGATTCCCGTTTTCCTAACAAAAAGATTCAAGTTATAGTTCAATCCGATAGTAGCGGTACTACCTTCACGCTCACTAAATACTTGCGAAAAATTACAGGGGGAAAGATAGAAGCGACGCGGGAACCTAATTGGGGATTTCAGGTTTTCGCTGCGCTTCCTCAAGATAGTGCAGTGGCTGGAGAAGTACGAAGGATTGATGGTGCGATCGGCTACGTCCAAACAAGCTTTGCTCGTAAGAACAATCTGGCTACAGCTAGGATTGAAAATCGGGCTGGTCGTTACGTGGAACCGACTTTGCCAGAAACTGAAAAAGCCCTAGCTAATATAAAGTTTAACGATGACTTCACGACTGAAGATATTGATGACCCAGAAGATGGCTACCCCTTGGTTAGTTTGAGTTGGCTGCTGTTCTATGAAAAGTATCCCAACGAAACTCTTGTCCAAGCTAATAAGAACTTGTTGACATGGATTTTAACTAAGGGTCAAGCATTTAATCGAGAATTAGGGTATACGAAAATTCCTGAAGATGTAGCTAATAAAGTGATTGAAACTGCCAATAATGAATTGAGAGTTCGTCCCTAATGAAGAAGGCAGGAGGCAGGAGGCAGGAGCCGCAAATCATACCAAATCCAGGTTACTTACCCCCTTTATGATGGAACCGCTTTCGACGCGAAGAACGCGAAGAGAAGAGGAAACAGAAGAGTCAGAAGATAAAGGGGGTGGCAAACTCGGATTTGGTATCAGTAGGGGATTCGACCCCTCCTGCCTTCGGTCTTAAACCCTTGATCCATGAAGGTCGCAGCAGGAGACACAGGGCACTTTTCCTCCTGCCTCCTGCCTTCGGAGATAAAAAGGCTTGTTATCCATTGTCTGTAGGAGAAAAAGGAAAAATTATGAGTAAATTGAGTCTGTCGTTGCCGCTAACCTCATTAATACTGGGTTGTAACTTGTTAATATTACCCCCTGTCTTGGCGCAAGCAAATCTTGCTGATACTCCCGAACCTGAATCTCACACAACTACAACTGCCAACTTGCCAGAGAAGAATGAGGCTACTGACCGAGTTATTACATTGGCAGACACTTCAGATGTTATGGTTACATCAACTGATGAAATTAACACGACTAACCAATCTCTGCGTCCATCATCTGTAACAAATTTTAACTCAAATGATTTTAGGGAAGAATCCCAAGACTTGTCGGTTAGTAATATTGAACCCTCGAATATCCCCCCAACTCCTATTGGAAAAGAGGAGGGCTATGTTTCCCCCTCCCTAATCCCGATCGAAGGTGAAGAGGTTAGGGTAGATCGAGCCTTATCCGAGAAGTATTGGGAAGAATTATTGAGTTATTCAAAGGTGATTTCTAGCACATGGGAAAACCAAGTATCTTCTGGTAATAGGTTGCCCTCAGTCAACGTGGATGATGAACCTCAAGTCCCAAAAATTCCTACTAACCAATTACAACCGCCCCAACTATATAGCCAACCACCCGATGCTATGGATGAAGTTACCAGTGTCACAGATTTGCGAGATGTTAGTCCGGGCGATTGGGCTTATGAAGCGCTGCGAAGCTTGGTAGAAAAATATCGTTGCGTTGCTGGTTCTGGCAAAGGTACTTTCGAGGGTAATCGTGCTATAACCCGTTATGAATTTGCTGCTGCTTTTAATACTTGTTTGATAAAGGTTGGACGTATAATTTATAGCTTGAGCAATACATTTCCCAATCGAGAAGAGTTGGCAGTTGTACAAAGGCTACAAGCAGATTTTGCTACTGAACTGAAAACTATCACAACTAAAATAGATAATTTAGAACAGCGGGTAACCTCTCTCAACGACAATCAGTTTAGCACTACTACAGTTCTTCGGGGTACAGTAGATTTTAATTTAATTAGTGCTTTTGGAGATCGGAAAGCTGTTCCTTCTGGGGAAAAGCCCCGGGACGATTTGAATGAAAATCTCACCTTATCAGCGCGCATAAATCTCAACTTTGATACCAGTTTTACAGGTCGAGACCGATTGCGGACTAGCATTCGGGCTGGAAATGTCAGCAATTTTGGTAGTAGTGTTACTGGAACAGATATGACTAGCCTAATTGGTGCCATTAACACTAGCAATAATCTTAGGGTGGGCTCCTTGTTTTATGAGTTTCCTATAGGTAAACGCGGTAAAGTAGCGATCGCACCTCTTGCAGATTTTCCGACTCGCATTTTTCCGGCCCTTAATCCTGTTTCTTCTATTTCCAATTTTGGTGCTGAAAGTCCTATCTATTCGTTTGCTTTTGGTACGGGTGCTGTAGTATACTATAACTTTACCGATAAAATTGCCGCTGGTGTCAGTTATTTAACTACGAGTGGTAGCAATCCAGTTGAGGGACTCTTTGGCGGTCAATATACTGCTTTAACTCAGTTAACTTATACTCCATCTAATAGGTTAGCGATCGCTTTTACCTACGGTCACTACTACGCTCCCGAACCCGGTTCAACTGTTAATGTAACGGGGAGTAAGGGCAGTAGATTTGCTCAGTTGCCTTTTGGAGAAAATACGGCGACTTCTTCTAACGCTTTTGGCTTACAGTCTACTTATAAGTTGAGCAATAAGTTGATTTTAGGCGCTTGGGTTAGCTATTTTAATGCGAGGGCTGAGTCTTCGCCCCGTGTTAATGGTTTAGATGGTTCAAGGGGAGCTAGTGCCGATATCTGGAGTTGGGCAGTTACTGCGGTAGTGCCAGATTTGGGTAAGTTAGGTAGTCAGTTAAATTTTGTCTTTGGTATGCCCCCGAAGGTTACAAGTAATGATGTTTCTTCTCGCTTAGACCGCGATAGTTCGCTGCATTTTGAGCTATCTTATCGTTATCCACTTACTAACAACATTTTTATTACTCCGGGAGTTTTGTTGATTACTAATCCCGAGCATAATGCAGCCAATGATAGTATTTGGATTGGATTATTCCGAACTACTTTTACGTTTTAATTAAAAGTAGGGCGTTGCAAACGCTGAATTTCGATAGTCGCTATAGTGGCGACTTCTCTTGCTACTCGTTCATGGGTTCCTGTTGGTTGCATCTGGACAGCTACTCCATCACGTAATTCAAAGCGGTCGTAACCTTCTGGATACCAGTCCATAAAATCGTCTAAAGTAATTGTCATTAATTTTGGTAGGGCTTAAATCATCTGTCATTCCTTCCTTCGAGCGTTGATGTCTTTTATTTTACCGACTGGGAGGGCGGATCAAATATTTAGCACGCCCTGAAAGAGGTTGAACAATCAACATTGTACCTATACGCTCCGATGAAACTTGACAATTAATTCAATTCAGATGCCACAACTTGACAATTAATTCAATTCAAATTTTGTTAAAAACGCTAAAAAATAGCTAATTGTTGCGGAGCGCTAAAGTCAGACATTGGCTGTACAAAATCAGGTGTTTGCTGTACAAAATCATCGAGAATACAGGTATTTGCAGGGACTGTACCATACCTGTTTCGATCTGAAAATGTCCAGCAAGAGCCGGCATTGGCCTGTCAAATTACTGCTTTTTTGTGCCGAGAGTGCATTTGCTTGTTGAGGCTGGTTATAGCTGTTGAGTTTTGGTAGCAAGCAATGTTTTTGTCCGTACAAAACCTTTTGTTCAAATTGCTCCTACTGTTGTGACAACTTCGTAGCAGCACTGGCATCAATTGCCGCAACTGTCCCATTGAACTTGGGTAGCGTCGGTACGGTCTTGAACTTAGAGTCGTTTGACGATCGCGCTCTCTCTAAAATCAAGTACAACTTTATCAATGCGAACGCAATTGTCACTACCTCCAAAGTGCCTAGTTTAACAAGTCAAGGCTCACGCAACTGGCACACGGTGATGAGTGCTCACGCTCCTACCTACAACGGTTGCAAGCGGCCGAGGCGAGCGCTGTATTGGCTACATGGCGATTGCCCTTCAACGAGCGCCGAGCAGTAGATTAAAGTCGCCACACCTCAATTATTCGCCCGATCGCGAATGTAGAATAAAGGACACAATGCGCGAGCTCATCCGCTATGCTAAAATCCCAAGATATCCTTGCAATACTCAAAGTGCACAGTTGGGATTCAACGAACTGGACGTACAGTTCTCTCGCTCAAAGCTTGGGAATGAGCGCATCGCCTCGGTTCATGCTGCCCTTGAGCGTTCTGAAGCTGCCGGTCTGTATTATGGCTCCGAGCGGAAAATTTTGAAGCAAGCGGTGTTGGAATTCTTGGTTCACGGGTTGCGCTATGTATTCTACGCCCAACCAGGCCCCAAGCAAGCGGGGATTGCCAACTGCACATTCTGCGATCGCCATTGAAAAGCAAGCTGGTTGCTTCACCGTCTGAGGTTTACGTCTGGCCTGACCCTCAAGGTGTTGTGAGATGGCAGGCAATCGCGCCTCTGTACCGTTCAGTCCCTCAAGCTGCCAGTAACGATCCAAAACTTTATGCCTTGCTCAGCTTGATTGACGCTATTCGAGTTGGTCGGGTGCGGGAGCAACGTTTAACCGCTAGCGAACTTGAAAAGAGGATCGTCGCTCTATGAACCCGCAGATACTCATGCTGGAAATAGTTGCCAGGGTAACTCTCTCAAGTACGCACTACCATGTAAGCCTTACACTCGCGAACAGCTCGGCTCGGAGCGCAAAAACCAGATAGTCCAGCCCCAACTTTATTGCTGGCATAGTGGGTACTACGCTATAAAATCGCTTCTAAAATTTTAGCTACCTGCCCATTTTCTCACACTTGCTCAAGTTGATTTTTAATTCAATTTAGATACCGCAACTTGACTATTAAATCAATTCAGTTTTTGTTAAAAACGCTAAAAAATTAGCGAATTTTTGTGTGACCTAAAGTCAGGCATTTGCAGTATAAAATCAGGCGGAAAGCTGTACAAAATCAGTGAGATCCAGGTATTTGCAGGGGCTGCACTCTACCTGTTTTTACCCGAAAATATCCTGCAAATGCCTGAATTTTTCGGTCAAATTGCTGTTTTTTTGTGCTGTTCGTGCCTTTGCTTGTTGAGGCTGGTTTTGGCTGTCCTCAATCGGTAGCAAGCAATGGTTTTGTGATCACAAACTCTGACTTTTACGTGCAAACAAAAAATAATGCACCTTTATGAATGGGACATCCTAGGTGTCAAGGCGCTTGATTTTTATCCGATCTTCGACTGTGCCGGTTGCTCACATTGCTCCTGTTGTTGTGACAACTTCGTAGCAGCACTGGCATCAATTGCTCCCGTCACACCTGGGTAGGGAGCGATCAGCTTGAGCGACAGCTCGATCGCCCACGACGGAGCTCCTACAATTAAACAGACGAGCGGCTACCAATCTGGCGTCGTATCTTCAGCTATTGAGGAGGATTTTGCGGCGGCAATCGACGCGGACTTTTCTTGCATCCACCGATGTTTTGGCGATAGTTGGCGAGACGCAATTTGAAGAGTTTAAGCAGCTAAAAGGTGAGGGGCGAGCTCACAAAAACGCATAAAAACGCATATTGCCGAAAGTTTTCCTAGGTCTGCCGCTCTTGGATTTTCCCTTGCTGACCACGGAGACACCAGGAGCGATCGGCTTGTTGCCCACATTCCGCACCCTGAACTGTCACACTACGAATTTTCGGAGTTTGGCTAAATTGAACTGGCGAGCGCAAGTCCAATTTCCCACTTCTGTGTATAAAAAATGATTAGTTGGGTTCACAAAATTCCGCCAAAACCGATTGTGACAGTGGAGAGTGCGGAAAGTGGGTTGTTGGGCAGCCCGATCGCTCCTGGTTGATTTCCTTGTAAATCGATAGCGAATAAGAAATTACTATTTCTATAAATGGATAGGCGGGGAAATTTGATTTACTTGATCGGCGTTGCAACGATCACAGACGCTCTCGCTCTTAAGACACTTTAGATGGTCTGCTCTTAACCTGCCTTCATACCAACAGTTTAGCCGATTGCAAAGCGCGGGCCCGACAACAGCAATTTATGCAACTGTCAAGGCTGACATAACGGCTGATGTGTTACCAATTTTCTCATACTCCTTAAATTTGATTTTTTATTCAATTTAGATAACGGCTGCTGCGCTGCCAATTTTCTCGCACTTGCTTAAGTTGATTTTTAATTCAACTTAGGTATCGTAACTTGATTATTAAATCAATTCGGATTTTGTTAAAAACGCTAAAAAATTAGCTATTGTTGCGTCAGCTAAAGTCAGGCATTTGCAGTATAAAGTCAGGCATTTGCAGTATAAAGTCAGGCATTTGCAGTATAAAGTCAGGCGTTTGCAGGGGGTACACTTTACCTGCATTTACCTGAAAATATCCTGCAAATGCCTGACTTTTTCGGTCAAATTACTGCTTTTTTGTGTCGAGCGTACATTTGCCTGTTGAGGCTGGTTTTGGCGGTTCTCTCTCGGTAGCAAGCAATGTTTTTGTGATCACAAACCATGACTAATGCGTGCAGAGATAAAAATAATGCACCCCATGAATAGAGATTACTGCCTGTACTAATCAGGTGGAGAACTATAACGAGCATTGATAGTTGGGAGTCGATCGACTGCGGTAAATCAAGCCGCTGTTCCCTCACGACTGCTGTAAACCAAGCGGTCGTTTCCTCACGACTGCTGTAAACCGAGTGTGTAGGAGGTCACGGAGCTTCGAGTACAAGATTGAATTAAAGCGGAGGGAGCGAATCGTTCGCAATCCTCCATCCGACCTTCGTAATTATTCGGTCATTCGGCCTCTCACGACCGAGAATAATTTACGGTCGAAGAAAAGAAACAACTTTTCTTTATTTCAAACATCGGACGATCGTCCCATGTTAATTACGAAGGTCGAGCGCTCGAAGGGCGGAGTATGCGTTGACTTTTACAGTTGCCAACACGCCATCGACTGTAAATAGCCATCGATCGCAACGCAGGCATTTGCAGTATAAAGTCAGGCGTTTGCAGTATAAAGTCAGTAAGATTACAGGCATTTGCAGGAACTGCACTCTACCTGTATTTACCCGAAAATATCCTGCAAATGCCTGCATTTTCCTGTTCCTTTACTGCTTTTTTGTACAAGGACTGCCTTTGCTTGTTGAGGCTGGTTATAGCTGTTTAGTTTTGGTAGCAAGCAATGGTTTTGTGATCGCAAACCCTGACTAATCTATACAGACAAAAAATAACGCACCCTTATGAATGGGGCATCCTAGATGTCAAGGCGCTTAATTTTTACCCGCTCTTCGGCTGTACCGATTACTCACATTGCTCCTGCTGTTGTGGCGGCTTTTGTGGCAGCACAGGCATCAATTGCCACAACTTTCCCATCGCACTTGGGTAGCGATCGCTCAAAAGCTCGCTCTCTTGTTACCCAGCCATCGCTCTCTTGTTAACCACCCCTCACGATCAGACATTTAATCGTCCTTCCAGTGCGATCGCCTCCCAAGCCAAATTTTATACAAACAAATTAAATTAAGTTAGAGTTGGGTATGGTCAGTCTCTACTTTGATAAACCCTCTAATAGCCCTCTCCACTTGGGGGGGATAAAATCACCTGACTAGCGGTTTTTAATTACAGTTGTTAACTTGTATCTTGGGAAAAAGTTTTTACTGATTAAAAACTATGAAAGCTTTACCGGAAGTGAAACCTAGAGAGCTGCTATCCAACCATATTCACATTCGCCTAACTGACTCTGACTACAATCAAATTAAAGCAAGAGCCTCGCTAGTCAATTTGAGCATGAGCGACTTCATGCGCCGTGCAGCTTTGAGGAGAACCATGCCGCGCCCTCTAGCTGCATTTGACTTAAAAGCCTATCAAGTTTTGTGCAAGATTGATGCCCACTTTAGAATTGCAGGAAACAACCTCAATCAGATTGCTAAAGCTTGCAAGAGTGCTGTGGCATTGGGAGAACCAGTTGTTGTCAATACAGGACTCTTAGAAAGCGTACAGCAACTCATTCGAGAGAACGGAGGTACAATTAAAACAATAGTTGCAAACCTCGCCAAATCTACAATACGCTAATTATTAACAAGCTTGGGCTTTACCGCCTGAGCAATCGATTCTGTGCAACTGACGGTCTTTCGGTTATGATTGGCAAACAAATCAAAGGTACAGGCTTTCGAGGCTGTCTGAACTACGTGCTGGGCAAAAAAGACGCCGCTCTAATTGGCGGTACTATGTGCGGACAAACTCCTGAAGAACTCGCTGCTGAATTTGGCATCGCCCGACAACTAAGACCTAACCTGAAAGTAGCAGTTTTTCACGCCACTTTATCTGTCGATAGCACCGAAAAACTCGAAGATTCTGAAGAAAATGACCAGCGCTGGCTGGCTATCGCAGCCAACTACATGAAAGCGATGGAATTTGACAACAACCAGTACGCAGTTGTCAAGCACAGCGATACAGAACACGACCACATCCACATCGTCGCCAGTCGCATTTGCCTAGATGGAGGTGTTGTTGACGATGGCTGGGACTATTACAAAAGCCAAGAAACTATTCGCCAGCTCGAACGGAACTACAGCTTGGAAACTGTTACACCCAGTTGGGAAACAGACAAGCGAGCTCAGACTACAGGAGAACACAGGCAATTAAAAAGCAAGGGAAACAAGAGCGTCAGGGTGCAATTGCAAGACCTAATTGATGAAGTTACCCAAGACAACCCAAGTATGCCAGAATTCGTTGAGCGGTTGCAGCAACAAGCCGTAGAGGTGCAAGTCGGATTGACTCGAACTGGCTTCAGTAAAGGCATTTCTTACAATTTAGATGGAGTCGCTTTAAGAGGTACTCAGTTGGGTAAAGCCTACACTTTTTGTGGATTGCAGAAGTATCGAGGCGTTAGCTATGACCAAGGGCGAGATAACGCCCTAATTGAAGCTTTAATGCAGCCACAAAACTTAGCTATTGCCCCCAGCGAGGCAGAGAAAAATGAGTTAGAGTCGTCACAATCCGAGTTAGGAGCAACCCTATCTGCAACAGCAAATGAGTTAGAGTTGTCACAATCTGACCTAGAAACAACTACACTTGGAACTCCTGCAACAGCAAATGAGTTAGAGTCGTCACAATCTGAGCTAGCAGCAACCGCACCTACTACTCCTGCAACAGCAAATGAGTTAGAGTTACAACTGTCAATCCTGCCTGAAAGGAATGAAACTCAGTGGCAAAAAGTGCGCTCGCATCTAGCAGTCGAGTACAGTTTACCTTTAGAATTGCTTGAAAAATTGCACTCTCATTCTTGGCTGTATACCGGCTCAGAAAAGGCTGTCTTTACAGGACGGACGCTTGAGGGGGAACCCAGGCTCGCTTTTGTTCTCGATGAATTGGGCAACTTTACTACAACCCATCCCCTGTCATCTGAAGCTGCTTTCTGGGTAGCGACTACCGGAGAAATTGAGCGAGCTGTGATTGCCTGTAACCCAATCGAAGCCCTTTCAATTTTGCTTATTGAACAGGAAAATAACCAGGATAACTCTACAACACCACCACCCACAATTTACCTAGGAATTGAACGAGCTTCACAACTGCCTATAGAATTCTTACAAGAACTCGATAGCGTTATTATAGCGATTGCCGAAAATTCTCAGCTCGCTCGAAATGCGCTTGCGCTGCTACCGAATGCAGAACTTGTCAATCCACAGTCAAGTTGGAATGATATCTGGATACAATTAATTGAGCAAGAACAGCAAAATATTCAACCAAATAACCAACCTTATAAACAGCGCATCCAAGACATCGAACTGGATTAATTGTTGCTACCTTAAATTTGTCTAGAATTTAAACAAAGTGCTTAGGTTCATAAAACAATCAATATGTTTGATAAAACCTGTTGATCAATACTTCGGACAGTTTTTTAACGGCCCTGTAAGCCGAGGGCGAGGAAGCCCTGCCATTTTTTACGCATTTTCTGAAACGAGTGCGCGCTTACTTAAACCTTGAAAAAATAGTCCAGCATATAGCCAGTAAGGGTTTCGGAGACTCGACCAGATCTAAAACTGTCCGAAGTATTGCTTATGGGACAAGGATTATGTCTCACCACTACTTCCGTATCACTACCAAGCATCATAACGCTTGCTGTACAATAAAGGGTTCTAGCCGTGGGTCGCCCGTATTCTTCGCCTCAAACGCTAAGGATAATGACTACACTTATTACCTAGCAAAGCTTTTAGGCTAGCGGACAGGTCTGTTTAGCAGACCAAGTAAGGAAAAACTATAAATATGGAAAAAAACTATACATTTCAATTCAATCCTTCCACTGCCTTAGAAGCCCTGAAAGCTGGTAAATACGACCCGCTTAACTTCTACGAAGCGCGTTTAGACCTGTTTAACCTCTCGGTAATGGCAGACTATGACCAACTCATTTGCCTACCCACATTAACTGCTATCGACAAATACTGGTATCAGATTGAAACAGCCCGAAAAGTCCTCAGACAAATGGGTGGACGGGCATTACTAGCGGATGAAGTCGGATTGGGTAAAACCATTGAAGCGGGACTAATCATCGCCGAATACTTAGCTAGGGGGATGGTAAAGTCCATCCTAGTGTTAACTCCGGCATCCCTAGTTTCCCAGTGGCAATCAGAGTTAAGTGACAAATTTAATATCGCTACTATCACCACAGATAACCGTGACCCACAACAACCGATAGACGAATTTTGGACAAATAATCCGCGAATTATCGCTTCATTAAACACGGCTAAGTCTGCTAAACATTATCTTCACGTCACCAGTCGTACTTGGGATTTGGTTGTTGTCGATGAGGCACACCATCTAAAAAATCGCAGTACCCTCAACTGGAAACTGGTCAACGCCCTCAATAAGCGGTTTATCCTCATGCTTACTGCTACGCCAGTGCAGAACTCCCTTGTGGAACTGTTTAATCTGCTAACCCTCCTCAAACCGGGACTGCTACAAACAGAAGCCGCTTTTAAAAAAGAATACGTCAATTCCAAGAATGGACGAGTCCCTAAAAATCCCGAAAAGTTACGCACTCTGATGCGGGAAGTTATGGTACGAAATACCCGCGCCCTAGTAGATGTCAAACTGCCCAAACGCTTCGCCACCACAATTACCGTTACCCCGGCAGCCGGAGAGGAGAAACTTTACCAAGACTTGAGCAAGTATCTACGTTCTTCAGAGGACAAACTAGACAGACTCTCCCGTACTAATTTGCTAATGCGAGCGGGTTCATCCCCTAATGCTTTAGCTGACTCCCTCAAGCAACTGACTATCCGCCTACCCGATGAAGAACTGAAGTCTTTAGCTGCACGAGCATCCCAAGTCAAGCAGGTCGAGAAAGCAAAAACCTTAGTAGAGATGCTCTCCAAATCTCGCCAGAAAACCTTAGTTTTCACAACCCATAAAGCAACTAGCACCTATTTAGCTAAAACGCTGCAAGCGGCAAATATCCCCTTTGCAGAATTTACTGGCGGAATGTCCCTTAAACAGAAAGATGAGGCTATAGCCGCATTTCGGGATAATGTTTCTGTACTCTTAGCATCGGAAACAGGGGGAGAAGGACGTAACATCCAGTTTGCTAATGCGATCGTTAATTATGACCTGCCCTGGAACCCAATGAAAATTGAACAGCGCATTGGTCGTATCCACCGCATCGGACAAACCCAGGATGTTTTTATTTTTAACTTCTGTCTCAAAGGCAGTATCGAAGAGTATATTCTGCGGATACTGCACGACAAAATTAATATGTTTGAACTGGTAGTCGGAGAAATTGAAACAATTTTAGGCAATGTGGATGATGAATTTGACTTTAGTGAAGTTGTCATGGATATCTGGCTTAAGCATCAAGTTAAACCCGAATTAGATCAAGCCTTTGAGCAATTGGCAGATAATTTGTTGAAAGCCCAAAAACAATATGAGCAAATTCAAGAACTGGATGAACAGATTTTTGGCGAAGATTTTGAAGCTTGAAAAATTGATTTGATTAAATATGTTATCAGACCCAATAATTACTACTTTAGAAAAAATTGTAGCTCTCCATGACGGAATAGCTGAACCGGCTGGGGAACACGTTTTAAATGCGCTGTTAAATGAAAACATAGCCTCGTTACTTTCTCTACCAGAAGAAGTAACTTTTACAACTATCACTGATGTACCTCAAAGTGTTTTTGTTACTTATCATTCAGAAGTATTAAATAAATTATCTGAACTATTAGCTGTCAAAGGGCAGATTAGTGCCTTGGGTGTAAAATTTGATGGCTATCTAAAAGCTACGGGATTTGACAAAAGCATACCAGAGAGATTCAAACCTCAAAATGGGTTAATTCGTTTTGTAGATGCTAAACCATCAACCACTCGCTACATTTTATGTAATGTGGCTTACACAGCGAATGCCGAAGAAAAAAGGATTGGTCTAGTTTCGTTTATTATCAATGAAATAACAGGAGTAACACCAGTACAAATTGGGGATGCTTTATTTTGGGAGTCTGACAGAATGGATGTGGATAATCAAGAAACACCATTTTCTATTCCTTTTGATGAGTTGTTGAAGTTAATCGAACATCAAAGTGGAATATTGATTGGAAAATCTTTAGATAATTGGCAGGCTAAATTAACAAGAGCAAGAGCTAGGGATGAAGAAAGACTAAAGGATTATTACAACACGATTAGCTCTGGGATTCGCCACAAGATTGAGTTAAAAAATTTGATTGGTGATGAATTAGACAAAGAATTAGCTCGAATTGAAGCTACTAATAGAGAGCTAGATCGAAAATTGTTAGATATCCAAGAGCGTTATGCAATGAGTGTAGAAGCTTGGTTGCACAGTGCAATGATTATCCATCTACCTACAGTACATATTCAATGTGAGTTGCAAAGAAAGAAAACGAAACGGACTGTAACAATAGTTTGGAATCCGTTCACTAAAATTATTGAACCTCTTTGCTGTGAATTATCAGGAGAACCTGTTTACGATTTCTATTTAGATGATCTATCAGCTAAAATTATCTCCCCGACAGTTTGGACTAGATAGGGGTATAGCCGAGATACGGGCTTTCCGAGGACACGACGTAAAGTTTTGTAACAATGCCGCTTTTCAATGTCCCTTCCGCCTAAAGAAGCTGCCAACACTCAGTCAGCTAGAGCAGAGTAGTATTACTACTCTGCCCTCGTACAGACCCAAAAAGCGGAAATCTTTTACTGCTAAACATTTCAGGCTTTGCTACTTCAAGTCATTTTGTCTTATATTTACAAAACTTTACGTCATGTCCTATTTTGCCCGTATCTCGGCTATACCCCTGATAAGTTTGCTTTGTTATTCATTACCATTTCTATAAGTGACGGATGTCAAAGTTAAACCAACCATTTTCATAAAAGGCTGTCAAATCTTGAGTGGTGTAATTTGGAGTGGAGAAAATGGGTATACTGAGCTCATGTTGGAACAGCTTACACCATAAGCTATTTAGGATAAAAGCCATAAACCAAACAATCTCTCTCAAATCTTGAGTGGTGTAATTTGGAGTGGAAAAAATGGGTATACTGGGCTCATGTTAGAACAGCTTACACCATAAACTATTTAGGATAAAAGCCATAAACCAAACAATCTCTCTCAAATCTTGAGTGGTGTAATTTGGAGTGGAGAAAATGGATATACTGAGCTCATGTTGGAACAGCTTACACCATAAGCTATTTAAGATAAAAGCCCTGAACCAAACAATCTTTATCAAATCTTGAGTGGTGTAATTTGGAGTAAAAAAAATGGGTATACTGAGCTCATGTTAGAACAGCTTACACCATAAGCTATTTAAGATAAAAGCCCTGAACCAAACACTTTCTGTCACTGCCAATGGTTTGTACCACGGTTTCAAGAACGTCGGGCTAAAGTCAGCTAAAGTGTTGGCGATATCTTTACTTTTGACATCTACCACATTTTAGGAGATGCTAATGAATCAGCCCCAATTGATGAGATTGACTTCGATAGGATTGGCCAGCATTCTGTTACTGGGAATATTTGGTAAGTCGCAAATTAGTGGAAATGAACCTTTCTCATGGTTCGTGCAGAAACAACGGGGCGATAGTGAACGGACATTTACTAAGTGGTGTCACGAAAAGGCTTCTTTGAGTGCTGAAACTAAACATACTGTTGAAGTATTGTTGAAGAAAGCGGGAACTACTGAGTGCGAGGCGGCTAATCGACAACTTTCGAGTCTCACGGAACTAAAGCTCGACAAAAATCAAATCCGTGACATCAAACCGCTAGCATCTTTGACTCACCTGGATTGGCTCTCCCTCGACAACAATCAAATCAGCGACATCAAACCGCTAGCATCCTTGACTAAACTGAATTACCTCGCCCTCACCCACAATCAAATCAAGGACATCAAACCGCTAGCATCCTTGATTACATTGACTAAGCTCTGGCTCGACAAAAATCAGATCAGGGATATCAAACCGCTAGCATCTTTGACTAAAGTGAATTACCTCTCCCTCAACAGCAATCAGATCAGGGATATCAAACCGCTAGCATCCTTGACTAAAGTGAATTACCTCTCCCTCGACAGCAATCAGATCAGGGATATCAAACCGCTAGCATCTTTGACTAAAGTGAATTACCTCTCCCTCGACAGCAATCAGATCGGGGATATCAAACCGCTAGCATCTTTGACTAAAGTGAATTACCTCTTCCTCAACAGCAATCAAATCAGTGACATCAAACCGCTAGCATCCTTGACTAACCTGACTTCGCTCAACCTTAACAGCAATAAAATCAAGGACATCAAACCGCTAGCATCTTTAGGCTTCTCCCATAATTCTTGTGGGGTAGGCATCCTGGCTGCCGTTAACAGGCTTTTTGGGAGATGTCTCTTGACTAACCTGGCTGTACTCGATCTCCACAATAATCAAATCAGTGACATCAAACCGCTAGCATCTTTAACTAACCTGACCGATCTCAACCTCAACAACAATCAAATCAAGGACATTAAACCGCTAGCATCCTTGACTAAACTGACCGCTCTTTACCTCAGCAGAAATTCGAGCGCACCCAAGACTTGTCCTCTCAAGCCAGAGTCTATCTGTAATTGGTAACAAGAACCTAGCTCTTAAAACTTGAGAGTTCAGAAAATTAGAGTATCCCCAACTAGAACAAGGTTTTGGAGTGAGTGAGAAATTACCCTATCCTCGCCTAAAGCTCCCAGCGGGATTTTTACGACTGACCGCCATTGTCTTCTTCGTAGTCACAATTAAAAAATCGGCCATCGGAAAAATAGTCGCCTGCCCGTCCGGCTGAGGACACCAAAAAGTCCTGTGTCACGCGCTTGAAACTACTGGACGTTCTTGCTAGACTAAATGAAACGCTTGACACAAGGGATTCATTTGTTATGCCTAACCCTAAAGGACACGAAGATTCAATCAAAAATTCCCGCTTTAAAGCTGCTTGGCAGAGCGGTCCGACTCGCACTATTCGAGTTCCGATCGCCCTGGCTGACGCTACTCTAGATTATGCCCGACAACTTGACAAAAAAATCGAACCGCGTGACACAGCAGGTAGGCGTGGTAGTTCCGAAGTAGAAAAGAAACAGGCTCAATCGCATGACACAAGGAATGGAACCGAGGAAGTGGCATGGTTAAAGGCTGAGAATAGGCGCTTACAGAATTTAGTGAGTGACATGGGGATTGAACTGTACCATACCCCACCCCCTGAAATTGAACTACCAGAGGCTGCTGACCTACTAAACAGACTGAAAGCTAAGCGTAAGAAATCAGCGGCAACACTCGCCGACATTGAGACAATTTTAGAGATGATTGAAGGGTAAACCCCAAAAGGGAATTAGAAATCTATACCCTGGTTTATCCCGGAGATGTGCTGAGATAATTTCTATGGCGTTAAGCCACAGAAACTTAAAACCCTATCAGGGATTGAAACTCCTTCATTACTTACTGCGTTACTGCAAACCGCACTAAAGCCCTAAAACCTTATCAGGGATTAAAACTTGACACACGTTGATTCCCGTTTTTGCGCGGTTTGGACGGCAACTGCACTGTCAAAAATCTCAAATCTGAATCTAAAACCTGAAATTATTTGACCGGAAAGAGCAACCAATATTCTGTTGACTGTCGGCAAGTGCGATCGCATTTGGAGACAAATCACAGGAACCAGAATCCTCAACTAACCGAAAGTTGGGGATTTTTTTTTCTCAAAACATCCCATCTAGTAACTGGGTAATGTCTTGCTGGTCACGCCCCCGGTTGTCGTCATAAATCATGAGCGTGTTTAAATTCCTGTGCCTGCTGAGTTTCTGAACTTTCCGCACATCCCCGTCTGTTGCGTCGAGTGCCGCCGTGATAGCTGAATGCCTGATGCGGTGAGGCGACATCTGTTTTTTGATACCAGCCTTTTCGCTATAACGGACAACCATCTTGCAAATACCGTCACCGCTAAGTCTGTGTCCGCTGTGGGCGGAATCAAGTGCTATAAAAAGCGGGTTATCGGGCGAGCAATTTCCCCTTTCCTCCAACCAATCGGCGATCGCCTGCACTGTCGCAGAACCCAAATCGATCGTCTCAGCTTGCGTACCGCGTCCCTTGCCCCTAATCCGCAAAGTCTTACCGGCAGGATCAAAGTCACAAACACTCAACTGACTGATCTCATTTCGTCTCAAAGCATTACCCCACAGCAGGCGCAACAAAGCATAGTCCCGCTTCCCAGCTTTCGTTGCCAGATCGCACTGCTGCAAAATCCGCTCAAAAGTCTTAGTATCAACGCCCGTCGTATCTCGGTAGCCGACAATTTTCTCTCCCTTGATATCCTCCAAACTGTAATGACACACGCCGAGCTTGCGACCCATTTCCACCAACGATTTAACAGCCGCCAGCCGCCGATTAACAGTCGCTTCCTTAAGTCCCTTGTCAATCAGCTTAGCTTTGTACTTCAACACCACCGACACAGCCTGACGCTCTTCCAGGTGCAAAAACTCCAAAACGTTATCAGGACAGGCGGACTTTCCCGTCATAGTTTTTAAAAAATCATTGACATCCCTCTCATAGGCGCGTCGTGTATTTTCAGAGCGTTTGTCAGCTAAAAGTTGTTTGAGCACGTCAGGGTCAGTGTCTAAAGTGTCGAAATGTCTCGAAATTTTGGCATCGAGGGAAGCTTCCAGGCGGGCTATCGACAGTTCTGGTTTATTCATTTTATGCCTTTGAAAAGTGACGTTCCCGATGGCTCGTCGGAACTGGAAGCCGGAGCGCGAGGAACACTATTTTGAAGTCGGGCGATGGGGTCTAAATAAGCACTATCCGCTGGGGTTGGTTGGTGGCTGTTCGGGTCGGATAGCCTTGGAACCTGCAAGATAAATCTCTTGTTTAGCGGCATACCCGGCAGCTTGACCACCGCTGAGCACGCCCGGCACGGCATCGCCCGTTTTTGGGCATTGCTGACCCAGTAGCTCGACTTCTCACAGAGCTTCATGCCTCAGCTTTGCCATACCCGCCGCATTTGCTAGACCCGCCATTGTCCTAGTATGGGACAGGATTAATCCGAACATTTTGGCTTTCCTGATGTTGGACAGAGCGCTTTGAAAAAATTCACCCGCCGCGCTGCATCGGCCCGCCCAGTTTGTGAACTCGTCACATACCAGAGTCATAGGTTGAAAGCTGGGGTTAGGTTGCGACTCAATAATTTTGTATCGGCGACGAACTTCTGACGCAAACCATTCGAGCGAACGATCGCGTCGTAGTTCATCCCGCCACCGACAACCTCACATCCCTGCTACGCTCCAAACGCCGCGTGCGGGTCACAAACGATAACTTGATACCCACACTCCAATCGGCGCTTGACTTCTTGCTCGGCAAAGGTAGTTTTTCCACTGCCGGGAGCGCCATAGATTAGCACGCTGGGGTAGTTGGTGAGGATAGGCATGAGGGACCCATCTACCTGTTCTGGTTCGATAGCCCCTGGTGTTTGCCTGTTGCTCTACTTTGTCGCTGGGGTTGGTTGTGGTGTCGAGCGTCGCCGTTCCCGTCAAAGCGGGTTGTTGCTCCTATCGATAGCCAAAGATTCGAGATAAGCTGTTTGGATTTCACCCTCAAACGCCACCTCGCCCGCCTCTTTAAGCTTCTTGTACCGCTGCTGAGTTTGTGCCATTAAATAGGCAGATTCAGCAGCAGCAAAATCCAACTCGTAAGACTTATTCTTATACTCTTTGATTCGCTATCTGATTGGCTCTTCCCCTCTTTACGAGCGATAAGCATCACTGTTACCATGCCACCAATTGCCAACAGAGCCAGCAAGATTTTGATGCCACCTTGCACCGCGCTCAATCCCTTTGAATTCAGCTTTTGCGGGAACTAACCAAGCTGGGCGAGATTCGATTCTGTTGCCAATTTTGAACTCGATTCGGTCGTTGAAGGGCAAGGCAGTTGCACCCGCCAAACCTATCAATCCTAAACCTAACAATCCCGAAACAATCACCTGATTTTTGCTACTCATGGATCAAAATACTCCAAATATGTGACACAAACAAAACCACCGTAGACCCTCACTAAAGCAGCACTAAAAATTAGTAACTGGCTATTTGATATTCAACAAAATAACCCATCTTATAAACAGCGCGTCCAAAACATTAAATTAAATGACTTAGACTTCCCTGAAAAAGCAAGTATTGTGTTTAATAAAAACGTTCATTAACAAATTTTTAAATTTCGACCTAAATTACTGATAGTGCTGCCACTAACTATTACACTTTTGTGAATAAATTTATCAAATAATTTTACTGGTTTGCTAAGTAAATTGAGACGGCGCTTGCTCATTTTTTTTGTGAGCCGACCTTGATAACAATAAATTATTTATACGTTTTTTCGTAAAATTTAGTACCAAAAAAAATGAGCGCTGTCGCGCCAAAAAATAAAGTATCGGAGATAAAAAATGGAAGTCTCACAAACCAACACCTACTACTTCAATAATTTAACCTTCGTCCACCAAACAGAAAACCAACTGTACATTATGGACCGGCAAACAACACTTGTCTTGAATTTTCAACAAACAAGCTATCAAACGATCGACAAAATAATCCACGCTCTGCGACTTTTGAGAGACAAAAAAGTCCGAGACAGAAAGTCAATTATCGAGCAAGAGCTGCTGGCCTTAAACTTCCAATTCCCTCTCGAAAGCAGCAACCGTAACAACAACGACACCAAAAATGGTAGCAGCAATGGTAGCAGCCACGACAGCCACAAAAACTGCGAGCTAAAAATCGACTGGTAATTAAATGATGCCGGAGAGATAAGTTTGTTTCTCCGGCAGCCAATAGCAAACATTTTTCGCCACATCCAAAAATGGTCTTCCTCTCATAGCACCATAGGTGTATCTCCTGCACTAAGAACAAGCCGATATGTTCGAGTCATCGGGCGCCACACTACGTCGGCTGCACAATCATATTTGGACGAAAGGCTTCTTCTGATCTAAAAAAGGGCGAGGGGCAAAGTTTTGTGGCGCTGCCCGAGAACATCGCTTTCAAATGAATAGCGTATATACTTGAAATAAAACTATCGAAGATATTAAACACAACGAGTCAGTACAGCTATGTCTGCTAAAGATGTCTTTCACGAAGTCGTTAAAATCGCTCTCCAGAAAGATGGATGGCAGATTACTCACGATCCATACACTTTACAAGCAGGAACTCTCGAACTTTACATCGACTTGGGTGCCGAAAGGGTGGTTGCGGCCGAAAAAGACGGACAAAAAATTGCCGTTGAAATCCAAAGCTTTATTGGCCCCTCCAAAATCTCCCAGTTTTACACAGCATTAGGACAATTCATTAGTTATCGAGCAGCTTTGCAACAACAAGAAACTGACCGCCTTTTATACCTAGCAGTACCCAGCAATGTCTACGATAGTTTTTTTACAATGGGGTTTATTCAGTCTTTAATTCAACAAAACCAAATTCATTTAATTGTTTACGATATAGAGCAGGAGGCGATCGCACAATGGCAAATGTAGACCTTTATAGGCAGCACATCCAAAATCTTCTCTCCCAACACGCTAGTCTTGTGTGGGATGAGCGAATTCAGGCTCAAACTATCTTTGATACCGAGCGCGATCATTATCAATTAGTATATGTGGGCTGGCGCAATCAGCGGCGAATTTATGGCCCGGTTTTGCACCTAGATATTATGGACAATAAAATTTGGATTCAGCAGGATGGAACCGAGGTGGGTATTGCTAACGAGCTCGTAGAATTAGGAGTTCCTAAACAAGACATTATACTTGGTTTTGACCCTCCTAATATGCGACAATTAAGTGACTTTGCTATTGGATAAATTACGCTTAATGGTTAAAAAACTTAGCTTTTTTGAAGGCTACTTTTTTATTTCCTTTGTATTAATTATCAACATTTATTGCAGTCAATAAGTCGGATATTGCGTGTGCTCGCATCAAAACTTTGAAACCCGATCGCAAGCAGAACCGACGCCAAATCCAGGTAAATAAGTAAGGCGATAGTTGCTTTTAGCCATAGCCCTTGCCTCTCTTGTTGTCCAAGGTTTGACGCTTAGCAAATCGGGTTCAGTTTCCAGTTGCTTTAAATAAGAGCGATCACCCGTTACAAAGGCGATCGCAATCGCCAAGAACTTGCAACAGCTCAAAGGAGCCTGAACCACCTGCTTTTCAGTAAACCTAACCACAATCCAATTCCACTCTAAGAATAATTGATTGCGGCGCATATCGCTGTCAGCATCGCAGCAGTGAGTCGGCTTCTTAGATTTGCCAGCATAAGGTTCATCAATCTCGACATCAATTCCGAGTCCAGATGGAGTGTGAATTACAGTAAAATCTGCTGAATAGCTCCTCTGAGATGACGGAATTTTAAACTCTGCTGCTTGGACAACTTCCTCGAAATATTGCTGTAAGTATTGCAAGAAGCGCTCTTCGCTCACTCCTTGCCGAGCTTGAGATATGCCTGTCGAACTAACCCGAAGTGACATCAAATCCTTGAGCGATCGATTTCTGTGCTGTAAGTCAATTTTTACACTTGTAAAAACTGTCTGCAACCCTTCTTTTCCTAGCTTAAAACTAGAAAATTCCTGCTGTTTGTTGGATAACGTCTCTTGTTGAAATAATATCTCTTGTTGGGATAATCTTTTTTGTTGGGATAATATCTCTTGTTGGGATAACATCTCTTGTTGTTTGTACTCAAGAACCTGCTGCTTATACCTGGATAGCAGCTTTTGACGGCAACCAAACACATAACTATAAGCAGCCGCAATTAAACAGGAATAAGCAGCTACTACCAACAGCATTTCCCACCACAGCCAACCCCAGGAAATAGCTAACAGCGGAAGTGCGATCGCACCATAGAGCCAAAACACCCAAATTAACCACAGCAACTTGACAGGTAACACCACAGGTGGTTGAGGCGGAGTCAGCAAAACAACAGGTTGCTCGAATTGTTGAGTTTCTTGAAGTTGGGATGAGGTGGCACAACTAGAACTTGCCTCTGGCAAAGGATATTGATGGCAGAACTGCATTACCACTTTTGGGTAAAAAACTATAGGATAATTCATAACTTTAAATACTCCTTTTTTTAAGAGCGCGGTCGCGCTATTTTTAAGAAAGTTTTTTGAATTGTATGCAAAAAATCACCCAGTCAAACTCACAAGATTTAACTCATTCTCAACCAGTTAGCAAAATTCAAAAGGACAAACAAATCTCTCTTAAATCCGACGCAGCAACAATGGCTGCGCTTACTCAACTCGAAGAACGCCGCGATTATTATCACACCTGCATCAACGGAGGATACTAAGCATGAATTTAGCCACAGCAACGCTTGCTCAAAGTTCAATAACTGCGGCTCAAGTTTGGCATCAACTAGAATCAGCAGAAAGCTCAGAAGAAATCGACCAACTGCTGCAATCCCTTTGGAAAACCCAAGAAACCCAGGAACTCGCTGTTGATGCCCATGCCGACTTAGCCGACCAAATTGATGCCGAAATTGCAGGAATTACAGCGCGAATGCAGTATTTGATAGAACTGCATTCAAAAGCTATCAACAAACTCCAGGGGTGGAGAGAGCGCTTAGACAAAACCGTTCTCTACTTCAACGAGTGCGGCGTGTTAACTTCAGAAATTATTGGCAAACACCGCCGCATTGTTGTCAAGGAAAACCCGCCTACCTGTGAAGTTTTGATTGACCCATCTCAACTGCCAGAACCCTATCGCCGAGTCGAAACAAAAACCGTAATTTCTGCCGACACAAAGGCGATTGCAGACGCTTGGAAACAAGGAATGCCTGTAGATGGCACTAGGGTTTTCCGCAAGCGCAAAGTGGTTTACAGCTTGCTTCCAGGTAACAATTTGCACTCTCTTCAAGCCAACCAGACGCTTGAGAGTCGTTCTTCGGATAAAACGCAGTCCAAAAAACGGCGTTAGCCATCTTTTCAGGTGTCAGAAATGCCTTGATTTGACACCTGAATTATTAGACATATCCGAGTTAGACACCTCCGAATTATACCATTTATGAAAAGTCATGCAACAGTAGCAACAGTAGGTTGATTTCGTGAAATAAACCCAACGATGCAAAGTGTAGTAAGACTTTTTAGAAATGGTATTACAATGTGACACGTTTGTTTTGTAAGAGCGAAGACTTAATTTTGGTCGGTATCTCTTATAAATCAATCCAGTATTGAGGGTTCTCCACTTGTTCTTCGGTGACGTTGAACAACGTTGATGCTCTACCTTTAATAACCCCGTCAGCATCAAAACTCAAAACGCCAAAAAACTGCTGACTGTTTTCACCTTCTCCAAAAGCAACGCGAGCAAGTGCATCGCTATCAGAGAAATAATCCCGTTGGCTTTTCATAGCCGTAGTTGTGCGAACTACTTTCACTTTTTTTCTCCACATTGGGATTGTCATCCTGATTGTAACACGCTACTTCTTTCTTCTAAACCCCTCCAATTGGAGGGGGTAAATATCACTCAGTAGCAGGAATTTGTGAAGGAACAACCTTGTCAAAATCTGGACTATTACTGTGCGTAAGTCCTAAAAATGTAAAAACTAGGATTCAGGAGCTAATCAATGAGCAGAAGAAAAGTTACCCCAGAATATCGCTCCACAGAATGGGTACCTGGGGAAGGACTAAAAATCCCAGTCTTTGATATGTCCTTGACTGACGGTAGAGCAAAGGGGCGGTACCAAGCTGAATCAGAGGTGCTGCGTAACTCCCTGCTTGAACTGCTTTTTGAACCTGAAGAATTAGCATCCCTAACTATCGTTAAACCCGACCCAAATGATAGCAGCTTCGACCCTTTGAAAAACATCGATTTCGGAGATGGTATTACCAGAAGAGTTGCTTTCAGCTCCGGCAAAAATGTGTACTTTGCAGACATTGAACTCTCAACCAAACTGTTGAGCGTATTCAAAACCCAACCCGACCACGCCTGTCGCTACGGCTCACTGCTAGTTAGCAGTTGCAACCTTGGAGCCAAATTGTTAGATAGCTCCCTTGACGGCGAAACCTTGCGAGTCAAAATTGTTGATTCTCAAAGCGATGACGAGAGTGAAAAAGCGAAAGCTCATAAGTGGCAAACCGGAGACTGTCACGGTAAAATTTCACCGGCACTAGCCCAACAATTAGGAGGGAATTACAACCGACCTTTTCAATTCAGATTTGCCTGGATGCAGGAATGGGGACAAGAAGACTGCCACACTCCAGAAATTAGCTTTCTTGCCAAAGGAACGCTGTTGCCTGATGCTAATTTAACCTCCGACTTGGATTATGATATCATTATGGATCGCTCCTCTATCAAAGGAGTTGCCGCATTGCAATTAGCTGAACTTATCCCCTGTGGCGACTACGAATTTCCCAAAGCTATACTGGGAAATCGAGGCAACGCCAAAGTAACTGAATACGAAAATTCCTGGCAGTTTTCGATTTGGTATTCTGAACCAGCTATTGGGGCTGACATCGCGACACCGACCAAAATTGAAGCCCAAAAGCTAGCTGACTTGCAAAATAACCGGCTGCAACTTGCCAAATACTTAGTGGAGCAGCACGACAAAAAAGCTGCTTTTCAATCTAGCCTTCACGAAGACAGCAGCGGATTACAAGACGAAACAGATGAAAAAGCCCAGCGCAACGAATCCCGGCTAATTTCAATTTTGAGGAACGACAAACTCGGTCAGCTCCTCGACTTTCCCAAAGTCGTCGATTTCATGCAAGAACAACTGGCTAAAAAGTGGAAAGACTTAGCAATTAAGGGAGCAATTCATCACGGTTCAGCAATGGCTCAACCTTGTGAAACCCTCCAACCCGGTACAATTGTTGCCCCCCACTTGCGACACGGCACAGAAGTAATCGTTACCCGATACCCAATTGTCAGTAAAGATAACATCCGCCGCTACACAGTAGACAACAAAAGCCATCGCGCATTAACGCAATACAAAGGGTGCGTTTTCATTCGCTCTGACCAAGCCATGCAGCATCATCAATGCGATTTTGATGGCGATCAATTAGTGATTACGCCTGCTTCCCGAATGCCGAATATCGCCTCTGAAACCAGGCACGCTAATCAAGAGAATGAGTACGATGCAGTTGAGAAGCGAGAGAAAGTTGACTACAATAAAGCTATCGATAGTAATGGCGATCGCAAGTATACCAAATTGCGGCAAATTGCCGTAGCGATCGCCCAAAATAAAATCGGCTGGGTGGCTACCTTAATCGGGAGAGTGCAATCGTCAGCAGCAGAACCGGGACAGCCAGAAAGTTTATTCAATCAACAGAAGCGGCAGCTTCTTGGAAAGCTATTTGATGCCCTGCAAATTGAAGTGGACAGTCCCAAAAGTGCTACTCGCACCGAAGACCACCACCCCACCCTGCTGTCCAAGGCTAAGCAGTGGTCAGAACAGCACCCAAGCTACCTATTTGACTACAAAGACGACCCCAGGCTTTACAAAACCGTGCCATTACCTATAGGAGACGGCACCGCTATCAATTGCATTGCTAGGGAGGCTGTTAATCCAGAGTGGGAACCGACTCGTCTAAAAAGCCGCCACCGCGACGAGTTTCGCTACCTGTTCGAGTCTCCTTCTGACTTAGATGAGCGAGAAAAATGGGAGAAACATTATGTCAGGTGGGCGCAAGATATTAAGGAACGCTATCGAGAAAGGATGGGCGAAATTCACTTGGAGTGCGGCGGCGATTCTAAGGCAATTAAAGAAGCCGTCAGCAAGTTATACGAGAGCTTAAGAGCCGATGTGACCGAAGCTTGGACTGACCCTGAAGAACGGTTTTTAGCTGCTAGTGCGATGTGGCACGTCGAAACCGCAAATCCCAACTTAGAAGTTCCTCGCAAAGCTTGTAAGGAACTTTCTCGCCAACTGCTGATTGAATTCAACCTTGAACCTGAGTACGAGCGACTGCACGAAGCTATGCCAAAAGACACTTACGTTCTGAGCGTCCCTTTCGAGGAATTGGAACGGGACGGCAGCAATAAGACTGTCAGGGATAAGAAGCGACAGCCTGTTGGCAAAGACTTAGCTGGACATTGGAAAGAATTGTTAGACAGCAAAGGCATTAAATATGAAGCAACTTTGCATCCGAGCCTGCCAATGGTCAATTTTGCCTTAATTGAAGCCAGCGAAAAACTGGTGGGAATTCTTGAGAAGAAGTTTTGCGAAAATGTCAACGACATCGACAGTTTAGACTTAACTTACCGCGATGGTCTTGGTCGCACCAAAGATGTGAGTTCACGCATTGTAGCTCCTGCAGATTATACTTGGCTTGAGTCCCAAAACCAAACACCTAAAGCAGCATTGGTTCTCAATTTGTTTACAGATGAAATTTGCCAGCAATTGCAAACCTTTCAGTTTGACAGAGCTGAACTGATTGGGCAGAAGTACAATGACTTGAAAGATGTTGACTTTAGCAGTCCCAAATGGAGGCAGAAAACATTGACTTTTGAGGTGGGTTCTGTTAGCGGTAGCGGTTCGAGACGCGACGGCAGCCCTATTGTCCTCCTTGACGGACAAGAACTAGCCATGTTCTCTACTAATTCACCTAAATTGCCGATCGGTACTACCTTTGAGGCCACTATTGAACCCTCCCCTAAAGGCAGCGCTCTGATCTTAAACATCAACCCTAGCTCTGTGCAACTAATTGAATCAGTTGAGGAACTTTCAGAAGTCCCGCCAACCTTTTGTCAAGACCGATCGCTATCCGTATCGACAACTCTTTGTCAAGAGCGATCGCTTGTATCGCCAACCCCTACCCAAAAGCGATCGCAATCCGTATCGCCAACCCCTTGTCAAAACAAACCGCCATCTCAACCCAAAGAGATTGCTGCCAGCCCCGCCTACCTCTCACAATTGCTGAAAGATGCGATTTCTGAAGCATATAACCAAACTGGAGAAACTAAAATCCCTGTGGGGAACTGGACAGCTTTTATTAGCCAATCTCGCAATAATGTTAGGTGTTTAGTCAGAGATGAAGCTGATAATCCGGTCTTGGCTGCTGACTTGAAAACAGGTCAAATCATTAAGAAACTTTCTGAAAACAACAGCTCTCAGTTTATCAAATACCTCAAAGAGGTTGATGCTGAATTAGCTTCTACATCTTCACCAAAAAGAGATGCAGATACACAACTTTAACATCAACTACCCTACATCTAAGACCGGGTAAGTGTGAACGCCAAGAAAGCTCGTTGACCGAACAGTTAGTTTTTTAGCGAGTTCCAAACAGGAACTATTTATTAGTAGACGACAATTCCCCCTCCGATTGGAGGGGGTCACTTTAACTCCCCAAAACCGCTCTTCCGAGTGAAGTCAGTAGCCATACTGCTCGAATTTCATGGGAAATATCCACTCACGCCGCCACAAAGATTATGGCTACAAAAACAGCATACCGAAGCCGAAGCCAGGGAAACTACATCACCCCTAACACAGCCGAGGGCAAGAAAATCCTCAACTACCTAAGAAATCGCTGCGAGAAAGCTTTAGATTACTGCCTGGAAAACGGACTCACCAGCGTAGAAGATTTTGCCGATGCAATTGAAGAACTAACGGAAGCAGACGGCAAACCTGGCATTAGCGTGGATGTCAAGCACAACGGACTCGTCCTCAGTTTGAGCGATCGACCCGAGTACGGCTCTACCACAGGAAAGTACATGATGGAGCACTTGGGAGAGCCGGACGACAACCGATTTACTAAAACAGGAATTGAAGCATTACTCGATTCGCCTCGAACTAAAACAAGGTCTAAGAAAGACGATTTACTAGATGAATTGGATGATGAGCAACCCTCCCCCAAGTCTAAATCTAAAGTTGCAACTAAGTCTAAAAAAGACGATTTACTAGATGAATTAGAGGATGAGCAACCCTCGCGTCGATCGAAATATCAAACGGTTAACAAGTCTAAAAAAGACGATTTGCTAGATGACTTAGAAGATGATGAACCATCGCACAAATCGAAATCTAAAGCCAATATCAAATCAAAAAAAGATGAAATAGAAAATTCGGATGACGACGAGCCATCACCCAACTCTCAAACCAAAAGAAGACCCCGAAAAGATGACGTAGAGGAGTTAGAGTCGGAAGAACCCCTGGTTAAATCTAAAGCCTTAACCCGCTCTCCGAGAGATGAACTAAGTCAGTTAGATGAGTTTGAAGTCAAAGAACCTCAACCTAAAGCTAAGCCTCAAACTAAAAGCCACCTTCAAAACTCTGATCGAGAAGATTTGGAAGACGAAGAATTATCAGCTAAATCCCAAGCCAAAAGAAAACTTCAGACAGATGAAGCGGTAAAAGTTGCTGAATCCTTAGCACGCACACCTTCAAAAACCCGAACTAGCCAACAGCGACCTCAAGGCAAAAAATCAAACGACCAGAACATCGATAGTATCCTCGATGCTGCTGTACAAGTCAGTGGTAGAACAGCCATTTCTGGAAGTGAGGTAGAAGGTACAACTGTCAGCGGCCTGAGCGGTCAAGTTGCGGTTCTCGCTACTCTGATGGGGAAAAAAGCAGCTTCTCAAATTATAGAAGCTGCTCTTGGGGCTGGAAAAGAGCGCCAAGTTGCCGGTATTGTCAAAAGGCTCCAAGCTCAAAGCCAGCGAGCTGACTCGCTCTCGCAGCGGGTTACCAACTTGGTTGAAGCGGATTCAGTTGCAGATGCAAGGGTCGAATCCGAAGCTTTACCAATAGCTGAACCGGAGCCAGAACCGGAACAAAACATCTTACCTGAACCGGATGCCGAATTTGTCTCAACACCCGGTATGCTCTTAGCTAAAGCTGTTAGCAAAGTCCACGGAAAAGTTGATAAAATTTCCGGTCGTGTGAGAGACAACAATTCTGAAAAAACGGCTTCTATTAAGATTGACACAGAGGCGAGTTTTGAAGAACAGCTCGTACAAATAAATGAAGCACTCAACCGACTTGAAAAGCGACTCGATACCCTAGAAGAGCGAATAGAAGCTTTAGAGAACAAACTTTCTCTTCAAAAAAGCGAGACAGGCGTTCAAGCTGCGGATGCAAAATTAGAACCGCCCCACAGCTCAACTCCATCCCTCAGCGACCAATTCGTACAAAACGGGACAGAAATAGGTGAAAAAATTTCATTAGAATCAACAATCCCAGCTAGCAACAGCGCTAGCGCTACTGCTAAAAAAATCACTGTGACAGCCCAAAATCTTACTCAGGACGCCCAACTTGCAGCAACACTGGCAAAAATTTACAGCCTAGCTGAAGAAGAAGCAAATGCGGAAGGCATTGCATTAGAAGACGGGGTTGATTTTGGACAAGCCAAACTTTATGTAACAAATTTTGACTCCTCTACCGCTGTCAGCTTAAAAACTAAGGAAGGCGAGGAACTGTTTTCAGCAGTACAGGATAAAACTGGAGAATGGGAAGTTACAAACGACTTCCTGAAACCTGAAGAAAAAGAAGAACTCGACCGCTTAAAGATTTTTCAACAAGCTGTCAACCAAGAGCGGCTAGCTGAAATGGTAAAGAGAAGCAATCAAGATGAAGTCAGCTTTACCGATTCCCAAGGCTCGCGCCTCGACTTTGAAGTCGAATTCAGCGATAAATCCAAGTCGAAGGGTACTATCAAAGGCTTTAACTCTCACAGCGAGATAGTTTTTGAGGCCAGCCTCCAAAAAGGTAATGTTGAGGTACTTCTGTGCGATATTCCACCAGAAGTAGTAGAAAATCTCCTATCCCAACAGCAACTTGCTCCCAACCAGAACTCCAACAAGCAGGAAGCGAGAAAAACTGAGACCGAAATGGAAATTTGAAATAACTTTTTTCACTTGCACCCTCCATTTGGAGGGGGTCACTCTCACTGTATAGAATCACCTTTTTTGGCGATTTTGCAGGGATTAGATGCAACTTAAATTAGCATTAAAGCACTGAATTAATCGAGATAGTGACATGGCTACTTACTTAGACCAAACAAGAAATGAACGAAACCGCAACTCATTATCACGCTGGTTAAAACAACAGAAAATCAAACTGGGCGACCTTCCATTCCTCGGCATTTGCCTAGCCTCGCTCATCTACTTCAGCATTCACGACCCGCTCTTAATTGCGACTTTAGGCTGCTCCAGCATTGTGTTTTTGAGTTTATGGCACCTCACTAGAGCTATTCCCATTGTAGAGCGATACATAGGCTGCAAAATTCGTTTTTGGCACATTGCCACTGCCATTATCACCTCTACTGCACTTTGCTCCGTACTCGATTCCCCAGCCAACGCCCTCTTCCTCTCCGGCTTAGAAGAATTTATGCAAGAACTCGCAGAAGGAGCCTCTTCAGCAGGAGGCGAAGCTATTGATGCCGAAGTCATCGAACTGATTTTCAACTTAATTCGCGGAGCATTTCTTTTGTTAGTAGCAGCCGCTTCTCTTTTCGCCTACAACCAAGCACAACAAGGTAATGACTGGAGACCAATTGTTACCCAAGTTGCCTTAGCTTTTGCCATTGTAATTGCCGTTGACGTAATAACTTTTCTGTTCGTTGGCAATGGCGGAGGTGGAGGAGCTTAGGGAAGAAGGGGAGAGGGGGAGAGTGGGGGAGGGGGAGAGGGGGAGAGGGGAGATTAGAGGTGTGCAGTAAACAGCAAGCTATTTGAATTTTCAGGTAGATTGCAGTTACATAATCCCTCATTTCTATTCAATTAGGTGAGTATATGTTAGATGTTGAAGCCCTCTAGTTTTTATCGGGTTGTTGCAAGTTTTCAAACTTCTCCCCTTGTTCCACTCTCCCCCTGTTCCACTCTCCCCTTCTTCCACTCTCCCCTCTCCGAATCACCCCCTCTCCCCCTCTCCTCTTCTCCCCCTCTCCCCCTCTCTTTCGTTCACCGATTTTTAGTATGGTTTTTTGGCACTGGAAGAAGCCACATAGAAGGGTTATTAATCATGTTGACCAGTGTACCCAGTATTTGATTGTAATGTTGATACAGCTCTCTACCAACCTGAACATCCAAGTAATTGCATTTAACAGCAAATTCAATCCAAGTTTGAGTTTCAGCAGCTTCAGCTTCAGAATCACTTAATTTGGATACAAAAGCTCCTTCATAACGCCGTTTACGCCATGCCTCAGACAAATTGGCACAAACAGAACGCGAAGACCGACGAATTTGATCTGTCAATGAATATCGTTCCTCAATAGGAAACTTTTTAGAGAGTTCAAAAATCTGCATAGCCACATCTAATGCAAGTTGATACACTTCTAAATCTCGGTGGGATTGAATTGGTTTTCTGTTCATTTCAAGCTCTAATTTCTTAACTCCACTTTCTATTATCCCCTCTCCGAATCACCCACTCTCCCCCTCTCCGAATCACCCCCTCCCCCACTCTCCCACTCTCCCCCTCTCCCCCTCTCCCCCTCTCCCCCTCCTCTTTCCCTCCCCCTATTACCATGCTTAAAGACCCAGATAAAGACTTTATTTCCGTCAACAAAATTCTCGGCAAACAAGCCAGCATCGGCATCATTCCAGCGGAACAGCTAATTCCCTGGATGCTAATCACTGTAATTTCCTACATCCTCACCAACGGCCTATTCAGCTTAGGAATGCCTTGGTTTTTCATCACTGCTTTCTGGCTAATTGTAAGCTGGTGGCTCCTGACAGGTAACAAACCTCACCTTTTTGTAGACAGGTTTAGACCTCCGCCGGGGAATGAGTGGTACAACGGTAATCTTTTATACCTTTCTCCCGTTCCCCAACACCGACCAAACCCGATTCGCCACCGAATCAGCGATTCACAAGTCCGAGTCAAACTTAAACCCAAAGTTGCTCCCAATCAACAAGGAGGTAACAGCCGACTTATGCCCTTCCAAAACTACCAAAACCTCCTGTGTTTAGTCACTATCAAAAAGGATGGTCGAGAAGTTTCTGGTTACTTACTGAATGAAGGCAGTCAATACCAAATTGTATTCGGATTCGAGACGGCTGGCTTTCACAACATCCTGTACCGCCAGGAAGTAAACAACGCAGCTACCGCCTTAGAAGAGGGGCTAAAAGACATTGCCCCAGGCGAAAAAATGACCTTTCACACCGGCTGCTACAGCAGCGATTGCCTTCGCCAACAACAGTTAACTGAATTGGCTGACAACTGTCACCTCAAACCCATTTCTGTACTCGTTCGTAACGAACAGAAACGTATTCAAGAACTCAACTTAGCAGGCACCAGACAACTGTGGAACCAAACTATTTTCTGCACTTGGACATTCAACGCTCAATCTGGCTCCAAATCCAACGACCCTCTGAGTAAATTCATCAATGGAATTGTCAACACAGCCAACAGCGTTGCTGCACAATTTACAGGCAACCAGCGCATCTACTCTGAACGCTTTTACAAACAACTGCTGCTCGACGCTTTCGAGCAAGGCTACATCCGGTGGGAACTCTTGCTAAACACCAAAATCGGACTGGAAATTCAACCCATGAATGCCCAAATACTATGGGGCTGGCTGTGGCAAAAATTCAACAGCGCACCCGTACCCCCTATCCCCCAACTTCTCACCTTAAAAGAAACCGCCTCCGACTACAAACTAACCGAAACCATCAACAGTCACAAACACGCCTGCACCATTTTAATTGAAGGTATGAGCGGCCGTTCGAGCTGCCCAGAACACAGAAAAGCTAGCTCACGCATTTTGCTCCCCGGCAGAAACGCAGAATGCGGCGTGCTCACAATGGAAGAGGGCCCCGGCGGCTGGCTCAATACCAGAGAGCAACTGCAATGGCTCTGGAAAATTATGAGCAACAGCTACGTCCGCGATACTGAAGCCGTTGTCGAAATTAGCGCCGCTCCCAACTTTATTATTCAAGACAACTTAGCAAGGCAAGCTAAACAATCTAAAACTGCCAAAAAACGCGCTTTAGAAAAAGGTCAAGGTCGCGATGTAGGAGCAGAAGTCAAACAGGAAGAATCCTTTGAAGCCCAGAAAAAAATGTACAAAGGTGCAAGAGCAATTCACGCTGCTGTCACCTTCTTAGTCTACCGACCAACGCCGGAGCAACTAACACACGCTTGCCAAATGCTCTCCCACAGCTTCGGCTCTGCCAAGGTATTAAGAGAGCGCAACATTGCTTGGCAACTGTGGCTAGAAACTTTGCCCATTACTGTAAGCTGGCTGTTGCACAGCAGTTCGCTAATTAACGAACGCCGCCTCACCTTAGACACCGAAACTGTCCCCGGTATTTTGCCCTTAACTGCTGTAAGGGACATCGACTCAAAAGGAGTTGAATTCATCACCAAAGGCGGCAAACCGGTTTACGTTGACCTCATGCACAACCAAACTAGCCGCGCCGTTATTACAGGTGAATCCGGTTGCGGTAAAAGCGTTGTAGGATGGCGATTTGCGGTCGATGCTTTAGCCGCTAATATCCCAGTAGTCGGTATGGACATCTCAGCAGGAAGCGGCAGCACCTTTGAGACAGCAGTAAAACTGTTAGGAGACGAAGGTGCGTACTACGACATCACCTCTGGTAGCTCGAATCTACTCGAAATACCCGATTTGAGGCGTTTTGACAGAGAAGAGCGATCGCGACGACTAGACCAATGGAAAGAGTTTATCCGAAAAGCGCTGACTATTATCAGCATGGGCAAAGTCCGCGACCCAAAACTAGCGCAGCGAGTCGATGCCATTTTGCTGCTAACTCTGAAAAAATTTCTGGAAGACCCAGACATTATCGAGCGCTACAATACTGCCTTTGAAAAAGGCTGGAAATCGACCGCTTGGCAAGAAATGCCAACCCTCACAAACCTCCTAAAATTCTGCACAAAAGAGCAACTAAACCTGCAAAATTTTACCGACTTCGACCGCATTGCCATCAACCAAATTACCACTCAATGCAACGCCTTACTAGCCTCACCTTTAGGGAAAGCAATTGGCAGACCGAGTACATTTTCACCCGAACCCGCTGTTAAGTTTTTTGCCCTTAGCGGTCTGGGCAACGAACAAGACCAATACCTGATGGCAATTAACGCCCACGCTGCTTGCATTCGCAACGCACTTTCTCACCCTAAAAGCCTATTTATCGGAGACGAACTTTCGATTTTGTTTAAAAAAGATGGATTTGCTGAAGTAGTAGGCGAACTCTGTGCAGTGGGTAGAAAGAATGGCATTTCAGTGCTCTTGCTATCTCAAGATATCGACAGTATTTGCGATTGTAGTGCGGGAACTATGATTATGCAAAACATGGTGTATCGAATTACTGGAAGATTGACATCAAACGGAGCCACTTCTTGGATCAAAAATTTGGGATATCCGGCTGAAATTATTAGCCAGAATGCCACAGAAGCTTTCCTTCCCAGAGCTGCCGACCTTTATTCCAATTGGCTAATTGAAAAAGGAGGTCGTTTCTGGCAAAGCCGATACTATCCAGGCGAAATGATATTAGCAAGTGTGGCTAACAATCAAGCTGAATTGATGGCTCGCGCCCGAGTGATGGCTCAATATCCCAATACGTTAAAAGGGCAACTGCTAGCACTCAAACAATTTACCTCTGAATATGTACAAGCCATTAAAGAAGGGCGTTCTTTAGCTAATATTGGCAAGAATGCAGTCACCGATATTAACGAACACAAAGCCCATCAAGACCTCATGGCTAGCTAGTTTTCCGTAAAATTTGTAGCAAGGAGAAAGCACTATGAAATCACCGAAATTACTTGTAAAACTTGCCTTCACAATTCCGGCAATTTGGCTGAGCTTAATACTAAATTCTGTTGAAGCAAAAGCTCAAACCTCTGATAGCAATCCGACTGCTATACAGATTCCTAACTCAAACAACCCGTCGAACAGCACTTTCAATAGTGGAAGCTTCACAGTTCCCAATCAACAAATAGAAAATCAAATCCAACAATCAGCCAATAACTTCTTGAGCAAACAGACAGAAATAGGAGGTTTACCCAACACAATTAGCGACATCACAGGCGAAATTTCAGATACCGTCTCCACCATCTCCAACAGCATCTCAGGCATCTGGGACAGCTTGTTAAACAAAGTCGAAAGCTTCAGCAGTGAAATAGAATCAACCCTCTCTTCATTCCTGGGAGAATTGAAAGTTCCCGACTTGAAAGAAGCAGAAAGAAGCATAATGGATGGCAAGACTGATGACAGTGAAGGGACAAAACTATCCGCTGCTTTAGAGAAGAAACCGCCAGATTCTTACAGCCTCAAAGAGAACAATGCAGAGTTAGCAGAAAGAGAAAGTGCTGTCAGTGAAGCCAATAAAGCCACTCTCAGTAAAGATGCTCAACAAAAGCAAGCGACTCTGAAAGAAATTGTCCAACAAAACGTAGAGCAAACTGGTCAAATTAGCCAAAATTCAATGGAATTGGGTGCTGATTCAGAAGGTCAAGATGTCACACAGAACATTATGAGAAATATATCTCAACAAAGTGCGATCGCAGCTAAGCAAGCAGCCTTATCAGCAGAAAATCAAAGTGCCTTAGTCATGCAGGGCCAGCAAGCTCAAATCGATCGCAGTTTTGCCAACATTCTCAACGCTCAACAAGCTGAAGAACTCAACGAAATTAACACAGCCCAGAGACGGCAAGATGCTGCGGCTACTACAGCTTCTTCTACTCAAGCCGGACTGTTTCAAATGCCGGGAGGGCTCAAACTAGGGGCAAGCGAAGACTGAAATCACAACAAGGAGACACCGCGATGCTGACACAACTAATCGCCCAAACTAGCACAGCAGGACAAGCCCTGGACACTCTATCTGATGCCATAGAAGTCTCTCAAAAAACTGTCGAATCGTGGAATTTAGTTTGGTTTAACACCTTCAACACTCAAGAATCCTCTCTCTGGATTGCTTTAGTTAAACTCGGACTAATTCTGGCGGGAATGTCTGTTACTTACCTCGCTGTCACTACCGGGAAAGAAATCATCGAAAAACAGTCTTGGTCAGAGTTAGTAGCCATGTTTATCTGGCCGCTTGTGATTGTAGTATTTCTCAGTAACAACGGTAAAGTCTTAGCTGAAAGCGTCAAATTCATCAAAGCTGTAGGCAGCACTCAAGTTCAGGAAATTATGAAGATTCAAGTCGGAGAAATGACCTTCAGAAGTGCCCTGAGCGACGTTAACCTCACCAGTGCTGGCAAAGAAGAGATTGAGAAACTCTATAGCGAATGCCAGGGCAAAGTTGGAGAGGCTTTAGTCCAATGCTGGAACAGCAAAAAAGAGCCTGCTCAACAAATTCTCCAGGCAGCGGAACAGCAAAATGGAGGCTCCCTTAAAAGCTTGCAGCGGTTTGTTGAAAACTTAGGCAATGTTGCCAATCTTCAAGATATAGGAAATGGCGATTTTGCAGGGCAAGTTTTTAGGTCTACTGTCTTGCCCATCATTCGCTTAATTCTTAGAGCAGTGCAGTGGGCATTTGTCAACATTTTAGAAGCCGCTTTGTTGCTAACAGCTTTATTCGGGCCGATTGCAATGGGCTTGTCACTATTGCCGCTGCAAGGAAAACCAATCTGGGCTTGGTTAATCGGATTTATGTCGTTATTTGGAGTGCAATTAGGCTACAACATCGTCGTTGGATTAGTCGCCGTAGTCATTGTCAAATCCGATGCAGAGTTAGTTACAGACATCGCCTTTTTATTCTTTTTAGCTGTGTTTTCTCCCGTTCTAGCCGTGTTAATAGCCAAGGGTGGAGGAACTGCTTTGTACAGTGCGATCGCCAATAGCACTAAACAGCTTACAGACATCGCCAGCAACGCGATTGGTCTTGTTGCGGGAAAACTCCTTTAGGACTGAATTCGTCCACCAAAATTTGTTCAAATTTACCACTACTCAACATTAGAATTTATGAATGTCAAACTTAAACAATCTCAACCCTTACTTCCCGAATCTAAAAACACCTTAGCCTTGTGTTTTATCCTGCTAACCAGCTTTGTTTTTTTACTAACAATTGCTGTTTTAGTTAACACAGTTAGTTTGAGAGCTTTATCTCAAAAAAAAGTCACCTTTGTCCAGCTCAAAGACGGAACCGCCGCCCGAATTGCAGAACAAGATGAGTTTTACAGAGAGCCTAAAACCATCCAAACTTTCGTGTCAAGTTGGGTGAATTTAACCTGGGCTTGGTCAGGCAAAATACCCGGCACAAATGACCCCGACCCCGGCATTAAAGTTAAAGGCAGTGCCCAAGTTCCTACAACTGCTTGGATGGGCTCCTTGATGATGGAATCAGAGTTTGGAAAAGCTTCTCTTGTTGAACTTGCCAAACTCGTTCCCAACACCATCTATTCAGGAAAAACCCGCTCTGGAGTCTATATCTCTCACATCTCAGAACCCAGAGAAATAAAAAGAGGTGTTTGGGAAATAGATGTAATTGCTACTCGCGTCGTGCTGGAACAAGGCATTGGAGAAAGCCGAGAACAGTTTAATCGAACTTTCACCGTCAAAGCCGTAGAAATTCCCAAATCCCCTCTCAAAGAAAACGCTAATGAATTAGAGAAGACTATTCACTCTTTGAGAGCAGCCGGATTAGAAATTTCCCGAATTGTCGAATTCAAACCATAGAAGAGGAAAGAGACATGGAAAGGGGACGAACCGGCAAGTGGGTAAATTTAAAAACCTACCGTAACAACTAAATAATTTAAACATTTAGTATGTTTCATCCCTTTGCTTGAAGTCTTCTCTCTTTGCTTTTTTATGTACAGTTAAACACAACACATTCAACTCTAAAGCCATGACTAACAAAAGAAATGGATTAACCGAAAATCCAATTAATACCACTCCTGATAATAGTACCACTACAGCCAATATGAATCATGCAAGTGCATCAAGTGAATCTACCCCAAATAATGATGGCGGCAACATCAATTCCCCTATTTCCTCTTCTCCAAACCCTTCCCCTTCTGACGATGATATTGATGAAAACTTCATTGCTAACTTTGACCCCAATGCACCCCTAACACTTGAAACTCAATATCAACTCGCTCAAGATGAGGAAAGACCACTGCCCCCGCCTGTTTCCGAAAAAGGCGTTCCTAGAACAGTGACAATCCTGCTGTTGACTGGGGGGATACTATTGCTAGGAATGCTGATTTGGCAATTCATCAAGCCTAAATCACCTCGCAACTCAATCGCACAATCAACCCCAAAAGAAAGCCCTTCTCCCACCATTAAAGATGAAAAACCGGAGTTGCTGGCTAAATTAGCTTACCAAGACCAACAAAAACTGTTAGCTTCAAAACCGCAAAAAACTGCAAAACCCAAAACAGAACCACCATCTAAACCGTCAAGAACTCCACGAGAGCCGCGTCCAGTCGCTACCCGTCCAACAGCACCACCACCTATTCCCCGAAGCGAACCCCTCGCACCCAGAACAGTAGTGCGGACAGTAACACTACCCGCACCCTCAAGGACAGTTGCACCGCCACCAACCCCCATAGCTAAACCGCTAACGCCCTCACCTCCAATGAAGACTCCGACTGAAGAAAAAATCGACCCGTTTGAGCGGTGGAACCAACTCGCTCAACTCGGACAAGTCAGGGGGAATTTTGACCCTAACCGAATCGCTTTTGCCGTGAGTGCAACACCAAGCACTCCAGCGACAACAAGTGCTACCGCTGCTGGTACGAACCCAACTCCAACAACTGAATTTCTAACTGTCAATATCGGCAACCAAAAGTCGCAACCCTCATACATTCTTCAACAGCCAATCCCACAAGAACTATATAACCAGCCAAGTAACGCCACCTGGGAAAAGCTACACCCGGAATTTTCTAGAGGAGAGGACAACCTCGAAACCACCGACAACTCCCCAAACCCCACTAACCAATTAACTCCGGCTGCCCTTTCCGAAAAAACAAGTTCCGATTCTACCGATAACCCAGTCGAGACTACCTTGCCTGAGAAAGAATTTCAAACCCTTTCCCCAGAAGCTGCGCCAGAGGCGGATGCCTTCACAACTTCCTCAACTCTGGAACAAGTAAACTCCCCAGGGGCAAAAGGCATTCTTAACCGCACGCCCCAAACGGAATCAATGGAGCAGACAGTTCAAGTAGCACTCGGAACCAATATTTCTGGCGTAGTTTCGATTCCGCTGCTGTGGGATGAAGGCTCAGGTAAACAGCTAGGAGACAAATTTGCCATCACCCTCACAGCCGACGTAACGGCAACTGACGGCTCTATTGCCTTTCCTGCGGGTACGGTTGTCATTGCCAAAGCCAGTACCGTAAGCAAAGGCAATCGCATGGTTCAAGCTAGTGCTGTGGCGCTCGTTTACTCTGATAGAAATGGTCAAATTCAACAACAGCCCATTCCAGAAGGCGCAATTTTGATTGCAGGAGAGGGCGGAGAACCGCTAATTGCTTCCGGTTACTTCGACCCAGGTTCCGATATTGCTGGACAGGATATCCTCACCGCAGTGCTGTCGGGAGTTGGACGAGTCGGGCAAGTGTTCGCGGAGCCTAAAGTTAGGAACTCTAGCAGTATTAGCGGTGGGTTTGGAAGTAGTACAACCACCGTTGAAAGCCGAGACCCCCAAATTTGGTCAGCCGTCCTCGATGGCTTCTTCAGCCCTTTGGCAAAACGGATGGAAAGCCGCTCAGATAGAGCAACCCAAGAACTGTTAAACCGCCCTAATGTAGCTGTGGTTAACAAAGGAACTCCCGTTTCTATTACCATCAACAGCTTTCTCAACATCAATCAATAACAATTATGAATACTACAATGCTCAAACCATCAATCAAAACTCTCAGTTTGTCAATTCTTGCAGCAGCGATCGCTGCTTTTTGCTACCCGGACTGTGCTTTTTCTCAATCAAGAGTAACAGGCTATCAAACTGTGGGTCGAGACATTGCCGCCAATAGCGCCGTTGATGTAGAAGTCTACCCCGGTCGTGCGACTGCTATAGACTTTAGTTCGACTGACGAAGCTCTGGCCTATGTTTTAATTGCTGACCCCTCAAAAGTAGTTTTCAGCACCGACGCACAATTGGCAAGCGGTCAAGCCAAAACTGTTTTCTTGCGTCCCATTCAAGCACTCAATTTTCCGGGAGTTACCACAGCTACCATTACCAACCTCTCAATCAAAACTGTAGATTCAAAAGGGAAACAGCGACTTTACAACTTCAACATCGTTCCTGCCAATAAAAAGCCAGAACACTTAGGAATTCGCATCACTCCCCTCACCCCTAGAATGTCGCCAACTTTGAACTTGGCTAGAGGCCGCACACCCACAGCCTCAGATGTCGAAAAAGGGTTGTTGATTGCCATTCAAAAAGGCTACACGGCAGCTAACGACCCAGTAGTTTACAGCGTGCGACAATTTTTAGCTCTAGTAAGAAACCACAATCTATCGGTGACTGATGCTGCTGCACGAGCCGGAGTAGACTTGTCTGTAATTGTCGAGCTAGCCAAAATAGCTTTTGAAGAATCAAACTACCGTTCACACAAACCTACTCATATCTAACCAATGTTAGACAGAGTTAGGTAAGTGCATTCGTTCCGGGGTCAAGCACAAAGCGGGAGCAACGGCAATCCCATCAATTTAAAATCTCAAATCTCAAATCTCAACTTGTTCCAATTACCCATTACCCATTACCCATTACCAGTCTAGAGCGGCTTTAAGTACGCAACTTGGGTTAGTTGAGATGCAAATCCTCTCCTCAATACTGCCAAGCGGGAGCCAGTGTCGCTAACCGCTCGCTCTGAGAACTTATGGCTTTTGACTGATTCAGATTCGTTTGAGGCTGCGCTATTAATAGGAATTAGTCAAACAGCATAACGAGACCGAGCGGGGATGGTGAATGAGGAGAGGAGAACTCTTCTACGGATGGTGTTACTCCCCTCTGAAGAAGAACGTTTTTTTCCTCATTCCCACTCTCTTTTTTCAACCAATGTTCCGCCCAAAAAGCTCAATTCAAAAAAAGTCTGCCCTCCCGCTGCGCGTTGTGCTTACAGTCCCCAACGCTCTCCTGATTTCGACTTTACTATGTCTGACGGGATGGCTTTCTTTTCAAACAGGGCGGCAGACAATGAATGACTTAGTTGCACAGCTATTGGCAGAAGCAACGAGCCGCATCTCTGACCGCCTTGACAACTACTTAAAAGAACGGGTTGGGAAAGGAGAAGGGAATTATAATAAAATGCAAACTGGTTCGGTGAACCAACTTCGCCCAAGTCAAACAGCCGGAGTCACAATCAAACCAAATGGGAAAAGAAATGGGTCAGACTCTCCAAAAACAATATTGCCTCAACAAAAAACAAATCCTGCTTTTCCCACCCCAACCTCAACATTCAACTTGCACGATTTCCACATCAGCCCTAACTGTCAAGCCTTTATCTTAGACCGTTCGGGACACTTAGTTGCTCGGAACGAGGTAACTGAACTAAAACCGTCTATTTCGGTTGACCACCATCCGCGAGTTCGCACCAAAGCTCTGCAACAAAAAGTAATCCAGCTTTCAACAGAGTATTTGCTTAAACATTATGGCAGCCTGGCTGCTATTAACAGCAGCCAAAATCTTAACTTTACTGCCAGCAACTCTAGATACTTACTGCAAGTCAGACCTTTTGAAAACTCTTCAAGCTTAAACTGGCTGATTGTAGCAGTTGTCCCTGAAACCGACTTCACGGAAAAAGTTCAGGCCAATACTCGCAACACTATTTTGCTCGTACTGCTGGCTTTGATTCTTTCTATCTGCCTTTTGCTGTCCATTTCCCTAAGAATAGAACAGCGGCTGCTGCGGTTAATTTCGGCAACAGAGGCGATAGCTGGTGGCGACTTCGACTCAACAGTTTCAGGTAGCGGCGTTGCCGAACTCGAAGCCCTAGCCTGTGCTTTCAAGCGCATGAATTCCCAGTTAAAAGCATCTCGCCAGCGGTTAGAAGAATATTCTGGCGATTTAAAACGGCAAGTTGCACAGAAAACAAAGGAACTAAAACAAGCTAAAATTGCCGCCGAAAGTGCCAATCGCGCTAAAAGTACCTTTCTGGCTAATATGAGCCACGAACTGAGAACGCCTCTGAATGCGATTATCGGCTTTGCTCACCTCCTTGTGCACTCTAAAAAAACTGCACCGGAACAGCAGTCGAGTTTAGATATTATCAATCGCAGTGGCGAGCATTTGTTGAAACTAATCAACGATATTTTGTCGCTGTCTAAGATTGAAGCTGGTCAAATTACCCTCGAATCAAATGCTTTTGACCTGTACAGTTTGCTCAATGATATAGAAGGGATGTTCCAACTCAAAACTCAATCGTCGGGGTTGCAACTTGTTTTTGAACGCAGTTCAGATGTACCGCAATACGTCCGAACTGATGAAAGCAAGGTGCGCCAAGTTTTGATTAATCTGTTGGATAATGCTGTTAAATTTACTGAGGCGGGTAGGGTGAAGCTGACTGTAAAATGCCTTCAGTCTATGGCTAAAAAACCTTTACCCAAATTCTTTCTCCAATTCTCTGTGAAGGATACAGGCCCAGGCATTGCGCCTGATGAGGTTAGCCGTTTGTTCAAGCCGTTCGTGCAAACTGAAGCTGGCCGGAAATCGCAAACGGGAACGGGCTTGGGATTGCCAATCAGTAACTCTTTTGTGAAGCTGATGGGTGGCGAGATTAAGGTCAAAAGTTCTGTGGGGAAAGGAACGGTTTTTAGTTTTTACATTAAAGTCAGTCATGCAACTGAGAGCGAAGTTTATGACAGACTGCCGCAAAAACGAGTGAAGGGGTTGGCATCGAACCAACAAATATATCGCATTTTGGTAGCGGACGATGAGTCGGCAAATCGGTTGCTGCTAACTCAGATATTGAAGTCGGCTGGTTTTGTTGTGTGGTTCGCGGATAACGGAACCCTGGCTGTTAAGTTGTGGCGAAAGTACAAGCCGCATTTAATTTGGATGGATTTGAGGATGCCTGTTCTGGACGGCTTTCAAGCTGCTCAAAAAATTAGAGCTTTGCCTGACGGTTCTAACACTAAAATTATTGCTTTGAGCGCTAATGCTTTTGTTAAAACCCAGGAACTTGCCTTGTCGAATGGCTTTGATGATTTTGTTGCCAAACCGTTCCGAGAAACAGTAATTTTTGAGAAGATGGCGCTTCATTTGGGAGTTCGCTATATCTATGAAGAGGAGTCGCCGAGGAAGTCCGAACAGGATGAGCCTGTTATGCAACTGACTCCTGAGTCGCTGTCTGTGTTGCCGAGGGAGTCGATTGAGAAGCTTTATAAAGCAGCCGCTTGTGGAGACGAGCAAGCAGTAAGGCTGTTGATTGAGCGAATTCCGCTGTCCGAGAAGCAAATTGCTCTGGCTTTGACTAAATTAGTTGACAATATGAGCTTAGATATTATCAGCGATTTGACTCAACACTAGCTTTAAATGATAACTGCGATCGCAGTTAGTTATCAGACGCGGTTCTCAAAGTTCTTTCTAGGATTAGTCTACAATAAGCCGCAGTCCACTAATATTGTTTAATCAACACGTTTCAGAGCGTGCTTAAAAATAGATGAGCAAAATTATTGCGCTGTTCAACCAGTCAGGCGGTGTCTCCAAAACCAGTTTGACAATGAATTTAGGCTACCATTTGGCGAAGCGGAAGCAAAAAGTCTTGTTAGTAGATATGGACCCCCAAGCCTCACTTACCACCTTCATGGGCCTGGAGCCATCTGAGTTACAGGAGACTGTCTACGAGTCCATTATGAACGGTTCTGACACGGCGCTCCGCAAAAACCTTCACAACATGGACTTGCTCCCTTCTAATATTAATTTGAGCGGAGCAGAGCTGGAACTGGTGGTGGCTGACATGAGAGATAGTCGGCTAAAAGAAGTCATTGACCCCCTGAGCTCGCACTATGACTTCATATTGATCGACTGCCCTCCCTCGCTCGGCATCCTATCCTATATCAGTCTAGTTGCCTCCACTCACGTCTTAATTCCGATTCAGACTGAATATAAAGCTCTCAAAGGAACTGAATTGCTGTTGCAAACCATTGCTCGCGTCAGGAAACGCGCTAATCGTTCATTGCAGATTGCCGGAGTGATTCCGACGCTGTACGATCCCCGTACTGTACAGGCCTTTCAAAGTTTGCAGTCAATTACTACTTCTCTGGAGAAGATTGCTGCGATTTACCCCGCCGTCCCTCGGACTGTCGCTTTCGCCGATGCGTCACAGCAACACGTACCTCTGGCCGCGTACAATCCAAAACATCCAGCCGTCGCTGTACTCGATACTATTGCACAAGGACTCTTAGCTCTGCGATGAATCAAAAGCGCGACAATCAGCCTTATCAAATCAAAGGGGTTGAGGCTCTATTAGGAACCAGCGACAGCGAAGATGCCGCATCCTCCCTTGTCTCAATACACAAAATTGTCTTGCCCCAGCAGCAGCCACGCCGCTATTTCGAGCCGACAGCTATGCAAGAACTGGTGGAGTCAGTCAAGCAGCTAGGGATTCTGCAACCGCTCCTGGTACGCCCAATAGATGGCAACAAGTACGAATTGGTAGCGGGAGAACGGCGCTATCGAGCCGCTTCGTCGTTAGGTTTGACTGAGATTCCTGTTGTGATTCGGGAACTGACAGACACAGAGGCTCTGCAAATTGCACTGCTGGAGAACTTGCAGCGGGAAGATTTGAATGCGATTGAGGAAACTGAGGGAATTCTGCAATTGCTGGCAATGAAATTGAACTCTACCTCCTCGTCAGTTATTGCTTTGCTCGGAGCGGCCGCGCACCCGGAACGCGCTGGTGTGGATAACGTTATCCACAGCTCGGAGTGGGAAATAGTAAGCGATATATTTGCACTCGTCGGGAAGTACACTCCAGAGAGTTTCCGAACTAATCGCCTCCCGTTGCTGAACCTGCCAGATGATGTGATTGGAGCGCTGCGGAAAGGACAGATTGAGTATACCAAAGCCAGAGCGATCGCCCGAGTTAAGGATAGCTCAGAGCGCTCCCAATTGTTAGAAGAGGCGATCGCTCTCGACCTCTCCCTGACCCAAATCAAACAGCGCATTGCCGATTTAAAAGCGAAAAGTACAGGGGAGGCGACTGAACCGGATCGCTCGCTTAAAAGTCGCGTAGATGCAGCTTATGGCAGAGTGAAAAAGTCTAAGGTTTGGGATGACCCCAAAAAGCAAAAGAAACTAGAGAAGCTGTTAGCTGAACTGGAAGCATTGGTGGGTGAGGGATTGGAAAAATGAAGCGGATCTTAAATTAAAGCTACTGACGATGCAAATTGGTAGATATCCGGCGAGCGTCATCCTCTAGGGAGAAGCTTTGCAAAAAGGCAGTCCAAATAGCAATGAGGAATTTAGCCGCTACATGACCGTGAGGGGCTATTGTGTTAGCAATTGATTACCGCCACGCTTCCCAGTAGCGGTTTCGGACTCAGTTGGAGGACGTAGAAGCCACTCTGTCGTATATCCAAACCCATGCCGATGAGTGGTTCATTGATATAGACAGAATTGCTCTGATGGGAAAGTCAGCCGGTGCCCATTTAGCATCGCTTTATGCTTATCGTTCAACTACAGTTCCAGTTAGAACAGTAGTGAATTACTACGAGCCAAATAACTTGCTCGGAGGATATTACGATCCACCTTTTCCCGACCCCCTAAACGTCCGAGCCATTCTGCGTGACTTTCTGGTAGGAACCCCCCACAAATTAGGAGAGCTTTACCGTCAAGCTTCTCCTATCAATTATGTTAAACCCAACCTTCCCCCTTCTCTACTGGTTTATGCAGGTCGCGACCATATAGTTGGGGCCTAGTTTGGACGCTCTCTACGAACAATTACAAGCCACTGGAAACCGTGCGGTAATGGTCGAAATTCCTTGGGCTGAAAACGCCTTTGATGAGGTTTTTAATGGTGTGAGCAATCAACTGGCTTTGTATTACACAGAACGCTTTTTGGCTTGGGCACTGAAGTCTTCTGATTACCAACCAAAATAAAGAAAAATCCTCAAAAACGAGCCTGACAACCCGCTCGACTTTAGTCCAGGGATCAAAGGCAGCAGGAGAGTTTAAATTATGGCTGCGTAAATTTTTAGCAGGGAGCTGATACGTAAATGAACACGTAACAGCCGTGAGGCTCCCAAAGCTTTATGTCCCCAGCTTCAAGACGCAACAAGAGACGCCAACTTCTGGAACTGTACGGAAACCGCTGCCACTGGTGCAACAAGTCGATGCAGAAATCAGAAAGAACCATCGAACACTTACTCCCGAAAAGCCGAGGCGGGTCTAACGCACTCTCCAACCTGCGTTTAGCCTGCTTCAGTTGCAATAATTCGCGTGGAAATAGCCTCGAACCTCCGGACGGCAAGAATTTACGCACACAAAGAACTCAACCACATGAGAAAATAGCTTAGGATTTTCGCACGATCGCGAATTTTCATAGCTAATAAACAAACTAACTTGCTCCTCAAAAAAGTCGCATGGATGACCTAGATCGACGGTTAAGCGCTCTAATTGCAGAGGTGCGCCAACACCCAGCCCCAAGCAAAAAATGGCGAACAGCCATGAACAAGCTGTTATTGCAAATTCAACAACTACCAGGACTCAAAAAATCAGTCCATCAAGATTATCCTGAAGCCCTCAATCGTACTTTTGAATGGGTTAGTCGCGAGATTGCTAATTTTGAGCCGCGATCGCCTTCTGTTTCAAAAAGTTTGCTTAACTGGATCAACGTCTACCTGGGTTGGCGAATTAAAGATTTGTCTTCTCCTGACAAAGATGCTCCAATTAGTTTAGATGCACCGATCGCAGCAGATATTGGGAAAACAACTCGGCTCGAACTATTACCCGATTTTCCGCTCAGCGGGTTGGATGGCATGATTGAAAGTGTTCAGAAAGAAACCACTCAGCGAATAGGTCTCAAACTAGAATTTTACATAGAGTCAGATCCAGAAGGCAAGCTAAAAAATAGCTACCCTCGCTCTTACCCGGAGTGCAACTGCCAATTCCTCAGCAAAAGAAGAGTGTTAAAAGACCCTCCTGACAAGTTTCAAGACTTAGCAGAAGAGTTAAACGTTAAGTATACAACCCTGAATTCTCACTGGAAGAGAAAATGCGAACCATCGTTGCAAGAAATAGCTCGCACTCTAGGATATAAACAGGAACCACAACCATGAACATCGCAGAACTACCTCTGTTAACAGTACCGCTAGAATTAAAAGCTCACGAAATGGCGCGACAGTTGGCAGCCGTTCAAAGTACAGTCCAAAAAGGAAAACGAGTTTACTTGAATGCACTGGCAGTTTACGCTGTTCACAGCTATTTAAAATGGCTGCAAATTGAAACAGATTTGAATTCTTCCGATAGCTTCAATCCCGCCAAAACGGCGCTAGCTAATGTCGCTGACTTGGTAATTCCTGGCATTGGCTCCTTAGAATGCCGCCCAGTTTTACCTGGTGAAACAACCATTCTATTACCCGAAGAAGTAATAGAAAATCGGATTGGATATGTGGGAGTACAGTTTAGCGATCGCCTTGACTCCGTGCAACTATTGGGATTTGCTCCCAGCTTAGATAGCTCAAATCCACCGCAACAAATAGCAGTAGCAGAACTGATGCCCATTGACGCTTTAATTGAACAGATTACTCGTTTAGAAGAAGCGATCGCCTTCTTAGAAACAGACGATCCAGTGGCGGTACAGGTACGCTCTACGATCCACACTCAATCGCAGAGCAATATTGTTGCCCAATTAGAGCGTATTTATCGAACTTGCGACGAGTACGAGTGGCGGTACGCAGGGGGAGAGATGTTAGCCGGGAGTACCGCAGGAGGGGAGTTTACTCGTGAAAGTGCCGATAGCGCCGACACTGATTTACAAGATTTAGCCGAAGCACTGCTGGAAAAGTTAGCAGAAATATGGAGGGATGCTGCGTAATTTTGGAATGAATAGCTGATGTGTATATGTAGTATCCCCTTCGTAACCTGTAAAGAATATGGCAAAAGGATTCGGCCCAGCGGTGAAAACTCCCCCAGCGACAAAACGCCAGAAAGCTTATTTCAAGCTGATTCAAGCGCTCCTCCAATGTCCTCGCGGTAAGGAACTGAAGATTTTAAGGAAGCACCCGGACTTGGTGGATGTTGGTTTGGTGGAAATGATGGAAATGGTAGCTACAATTCTGGTAGCACAGAGGGAGATTTCTGGTGCTAATTTGCTAATCGATTTGGCTGATTTTTTATACAGGTCTTACATAGGAGCAGATGGCTCACCAGTAACAGGCACTTTTGTTAAAGCTCCGGCTTTATTGTGGGAAGTATTGCGGACAATTTTATTAAAAGGGGATGAACAAACAGCTTACCAGATACTAGCAATTAACTCAGACAAACTCAATGAATATTTTTTGCTGCAATTTCGCCTCTGGATAGATTGTACGCTCCTGAGAACCCAGCAAAAACTAAAAAAACCGCTCGCACTTTTTCTGATATCTTTCTGCAAAATGCTCTGGCTGTTTCCACTGGGCAACCGAGCAATTAACCTGGAAATTGCCATTGCCGGTTTTGAAGGAACTGCCAAGATTTTGACTCGTGAGGTTTTACCCCAAATTTGGGTGCAAATCCAAAGCGATTTAGCCCCAGCATACCGCAATCGGATTTGGGGCGATCGCTCCGAAAACCTTGAAAAAGCCCTAACCGCTTGCACCAATGCTTTGCAAATTTTCACTCGCGATACTTCTCCCCAAGAGTGGGCGATGGTACAAAATAACCTCGGTCTTGTTTACAGTGACAGAATCGTCGGAGATAAAGCTGAGAATTTAGAAAAGGCGATCGCCTGTTATGAAACAGCCTTACAAGTTGTTAGCCGCGAGCGAACTCCTGAACTTTGGGGAACACTGCAAAATAACCTGGCACTTGCTTACACTCGCCGAGTTGAAGGATCTCGCGCACAAAATTTCGAGCAAGCGATCGCTTGTTATCAAGTTGCCTTAAAAGTTCGCACTGATTCCGATTGGGCTAGCAGCCAATTTCACCTCGGTCTTGCCTATAGCGAAAGGATTTTAGGGGACAAAATCCAGAACCAGGAACGGGCGATCGCAGCCTACCAAGCAGCCTTACAAATTTATACTCCCGAAACCTATCCAGAAAGATGGGCTAAAACCCAGTTAGATTTGGGTTTTGCTTACCGGAAATTGGCACAAATTGCTAATGCTTTAACCTGTTTTCAAGCTGCCTTAAAAGTCTTTACACCTGCTTCATTCCCTAGAGAGTGCATCGAAACCGGACTTGAGTTGGGAAAGGTAGCATTTGCTACTGGCAAAAAGGCAGAAGCTTTTGAAGGTTTTGAGACTGTAATTGAAGCTGTAGAGATGCTCAGCCGTTGGGGTGATTCTGAATCTTTACATCAAGAAATTCCTGCAAAGATTTCGGCTTACACACAAATAGTAGCGCTTTGCATGGACTGTGGAGAACTAGAAAAAGCCAGATCATATGCTGAACGCTCAAGTTCTCCTGTTATTTTAGACCTACTAGAAAATGTTCAGATCCAGCAAACAACTTCAACTTCACAGTTTCTTATTAAAGTTTTAGACACCGTTGCCCAAAGCGAAAATAATTCGCAAGCTTTGTACCAGCTTCTAGAAGCCAACCTAGATAAACTGGACAACAGTTTTGTGGAAAGATTAAACCTAATAAAGTTTGATATATCTCAATTAGGACCAGGGGAAGCAATCAATTTAGCGGCAAGAGTTCTCAACTTTAGCAGCCTGATTGAAGATTTTCCCGAAGGCAATGCAGAAAACAACTGGAAGATTGCTAAGACAGGCTACGAAGTTGCTGCTACTGTTTTTACCGAAGAAGACTTCCCCGAACAATGGAATTTTATTCAACATAAAATCCGCCCTAATTTACCATTGGAATTATTGGAAGTTATTTCCGAAACTCAAGGTAAAATTCGAGTTGATACTTTACTTGAACATGAGCGAGAGCAACTTGAAAAGTATTTTGTTAAAATAGCGCAAAAACTTATATCGTTGAAAGCTGATCCAGAACCCATAGACGAACTTTTGATCAAGTGGGTACAGAAAATATTGCTTGACGCTAACCAAGAGCAACTTGACGAAATTTTTGTTAAGGAGATGCCAGATGAAGCCGATGCTATGCTATCTGAAGTCCCACCTGAAAAAAGAAAAGAAATTGCTTCTGGTATTTTGGCTTTAAGTTTGCACATCCACCAATTAAAAAAAGGGAATGAGGCTAATAATTTAGAAATTGCGATCGCAGGTTACGAAATTGCTTCCACAGTCTTTACTCGTGAAGCTTTTCCAGAAGAGTGGGCATTTTGTCAGATGTTCCTCGGTAACACTTGCTACCGTCGTTTTAAGGGCGATCGCGCCGACAATCAAGAACAAGCGATTGCTTACTGTCAAGATGCCCTACAAGTATATACCCGCGAAGCTTTTCCGATACAGTGGGCAATGATTCAAAATACATTGACTCTTGCCTATGACAACCGAATTCGAGGAGATCGGTTAGAGAATGCAGAATTAGCGATCGCGGCTGGCGAAGCTGCAATGGAAGTTCGCACCCGCGAAGCAATGCCTGAAGAATGGGCGGAAGTGCAAAACAATTTGGGCATCGTTTACTGTGATCGCATCTACGGCAACAAGGTGGAAAACTTGGAACAAGCGATCGCTTGTTATCAAAACGCCCTGTTATTCCGCACCCGCGAAGAATTTCCTCAACTTTGGGCGCAAACTCAAATGAATCTTGCCTCTGCTTACCGCCAGCGACTTCATGGCGATCGGGTAGAAAATGTTGAAAAGGCGATCGCAGCTAACAAAGAAGCATTACAAGTTTACACTCAAGACGAGTTTCCCGTAGATTGGGCTAGAGTAAAAATGAATCTGGCTAATGCTTATTTGCATCGACTTCAGGGCGATCCAAATGAGAATTTAGAAATAGCTATTGCCACCCATAAAGCTGCCTTACAAATCTTTAACCAGGATGAGTTTCCTACAGAGTGGGCTATGGTTCAAATGAATCTGGGCAATAGCTACCTCAGCCTTGAGCGAAACGAAGAGGCGATCGCCTGTTATCGAAAAGCAATGGAAGTCTTCACGCCAACAGCTTTCCCATTTGAGTGCCTGAAGACTGGAGAAATGCTAGGAAACAGAGCATTTGTAATGGGAGATTGGCAGTTAGCCATTGAGGGATACGGTATCGCGATCGAAGCCGTAGAAACCAGCCGTACTTGGGCAACTTCTGAATTTCGCCGCCAAGAAATTATAGCAGAGGCGATCGACATTTATGCAAACATCGTGCAAGCTTGCATCAATAATAAGCAGTTAGATAAAGCTGTTGAATACGTAGAGCGCTCGCGCTCTAAACGCCTCGTAGACTTAATGGCAAGCAATGATCTCTACTCAAGTGCAGAAATTCCTGCTGAAATTCAAGAGTATTTACAGGATTTTGAACGCCTACAGCAACAAATTGACAAGGAACGAGGGCGCAATCAACCTAGCAACGACTTTGATAATAGCAAACTTGATAACAGCCGTGCAGCCCTAGCAGCTTACAATCAAACAATAGCTGATCTGGAAGCTGAAAAACTCCTAATTTGGGAACAACTCCGCCGCCTAGATCCGGTGCTTGCGGGTCAAATTCGAGTCAATCCTCTCAAAATCCCATCCATCCAGCAGCTTATCGACAAACCCACCACTGCAATTATTAGCTTTTACACCACTGTTAGCGACACCTTTATCTTCGTCGTGCGGCAAAACGAGATTACCCTGCAAAGTTGCGCTGATTTAGGATTTGAGACTTTGCACGGATGGATTTTCCAAAATTGGTTAGGACAATATGTTGAAGATAACAATTCTTGGAAAGAAGAGTTCGTTGGGATGTTAACTAAACTGGCACAACAGTTAAATTTAAACGATCTAATCTTATGGCATTTAGAAGGAATTTCGGAACTGATTATAGTTCCTCATTTTGCCCTTCACCAAATCCCCTTCGCTGCACTACCCATTGGAGACAACCGATATTTGGGTGACAAGTTTTTGATTCGTTACGCACCTAGTTGCCAAGTGCTAGAGTTCTGTCAGCAGCGCCCTTCCCCCGGCAATAACCTAAACTGTGGCACTATTGAAGATGCGACGGGCGACTTGCCTTGCGCCAGCTTTGAAGGAGAGCAACTGGCAGTTCTTTATAGTATCCCAGACAATCAACGCTTAAAAGGTCGCCGTCAAGCCACGGTTAGTAACTATCGAGAACTGGCGCAAACCGTCCAAATCCTCCACTCTAGCCACCACGCCCAGTCGCGCTTTGACAATCCCTTTGAATCGACATTAATTTTAGGAGATGGCTGCATTACTTTAGGTCAGCTAATGACTCCTGCATGGCGTCTCCCTCAGTTGTCGGATGTATTTCTTTCCTGCTGCGAAACAGGATTGGGATTGAGTGAAATTACTGGTGATATCCTCACTTTTTCAACTGCTTTTTTGTCGGCGGGAGCCAGAAGTGTTATCAGTACGCTTTGGGCTGTCGATGATTTAGCTACGGCGCTTTTCTCCATTTTTTACTATCAAGAGTGGCAGCAGGGAAAGAATCGCCCAGAGGCTATTAGACAAGCTCAAGTTAAGTTGCGAGAGCTTACGGGCAATACCTTAGCTGCTAGTTATAAACCCCAACTCACAGAACTTTTGAAACAGAAACGTGAAGAAACCCACACGCTCCGCAAAATATCCGAGGCAGAACGAAAAGCTTGCTCCTCCGGTTCCTCAGAATATCAGCAATGGGATGAAGAATACAAAAAGTATGATAAAATTGGCAAACAAATTTATCTATCTCTCAAAAATTTAGATAAATATTGTCAAGAATTAAAGCCTTTTTATCACCCTTTTTACTGGGCCGCTTTTACCTGCACTGGGATTCGGTAAAATAGACTATTAAAGAGGAATTTAGCCACACCTGAATAAACCAGTATAGCAGTTCGAGCATTAGTTAGGAAAGTTCAACTAATTCCGCAGGAGCCTCACGTCTCACCGCAACGGGAGAGTGTGAGAGGAATGAGGGTAAAAGTTGGGGGTTCGATACCAGGTGCAGGTTTGGGTTCGACTGCTTTAACAGTAGTGAGAGGAATGGGGATAAAAGTTGGGGGTTCGATACCCCCAACTTTTACAATTTCTTAGCTAGTATTCGCAGATAATCTCGCTCACAAATCATTTTGAGTCCTAAATACTGTATCGCAGTATTTCAACCATATTTCCTTGGACTAGGAGTGTGAGACGAGAGTTAACAGTTTCGGTAAGTTTCCCCATAGTCTTGTATTCGATTATTATCCGAACATATAAATCTAAACTTAGCGCACTAAACTAGCCAGGAGTCCCGACGCTTCCCGCTGCAAACTCTGGCGATTATCATCGTAGCAATTAAGGACGTTCGAGCTGGTATGGCGACTCAACTTCTGCGCCATTCGCGTATTACCGTTGCTTGCATCTAACAGCGTCGTAATTGCAGCGTGGCGTATTCTGTGCGGGCTGATTCTTTTAGGAATTCCCGCAGCGGAGCAAGTTGAGAAAACAAGCTTGTAAATAGCGTACCCGCTCAACCTCAACCCATATTCCCGCTTTGTCAAAGCAATAAATAAAGGATCGAGGGGCATTGCAGTTCCCCGCACGCTCAGCCAATCAGAAATCGCATCTGCCGTCGCGCTATGCAAGTCAATTAGCTGCGCTTGAGTTCCCCTACCTTTGCCGTAAATGTTCAGAGTTCGGGCTAGCGGGTCAAAGTCGCCTATATTGGCTCCGCCGAGCTCCCCCCGGCGCAACGCATTGTCCCACAGCAGCCGGAGAACTGCATAGTCGCGCTTTCCCTGGGGTGTACTCCTGTCAGGAATGGACAACACCGACTGCATCGCCGCCACATTCTCAGAAGCAACTCGGCCAAACCCTGTAGTATCCCGGTAAGGAACCACCTTCTCTCCCTCAACATCTACCAAACTCCACTCGCACTCGCCCACCTTCCGAGCAAAATTCACCAAACTTTTGATAGCCGCCAGCCGCCGATTAATCGTCGCTTCCTTAAGTCCCTTGTCGATTAGTTTGGCTTTATACTTGAGAACCACCGCGACAGCGGCGAAGCGGTTCAGCCGTAGGAACTCGCGCACTAATGCCGGATGCGGTTCCTGCCCCGTCATTGTCATAAAAAAATCGTACAAATCTTTCTCATAAGCCCCCCTTGTGTTGACAGAGCGCTTGGCAGCTAACAGCTCTGCCACTAGGTCGCGCGTCGAAGCTATCTCTCCAAAGGAATTAGCAGCGTGTTCTAAGTCCATAGCCGGCCTCATAATGTGCCTTTCCAGACCAGATTACCCGATCGAGAGGTGCAAATAGCACAAGATTCAACCTTGAAAGACAACTTGAATACGTGCAGAAAATTTGCTGGGCTGTAAAAATACTCAGTTTCAATTTTGAGTCTCAACACTACTTATAACTAAAATTTATTGACGATTTGACGATTCTCCTGAACTTCCCTGTTTGTAAAGGTTTCAACTTCTAAGCTTCATTGACGATTTTTGACATTGTTTTTGACGATTCTCCCCAAATGCTTTCCAACTATAAGTTTGGGGAATAGCCGCTCTGTTTTTGACGATTCTGACGATTGGTTGATCGACCTGTCGCGATCGTCATTGACGACTTGCGCCTGACATGATCCGGTCGCCACTGCTATCTGATTGACAATCGTCAATGACGATTCTGAATTGTCAAAGCTGTTATTGACGATTGAAGTGCTTATGGAGTAGAAGTTTTAGGGAATCGTCAAATCGTCAACGCTAATTTTAAGCTTTTGCAAAAAAGGGATCGGCAGGCATTCGCGATCACACTCGGGAGCAACTAACTTCCCTGTAGCGTTTTGAACCAGCATCCGACATAACCTTGGCTTTTGAGGACTTGATGCCTCACGAGTGTCCTAACTCAAGGTCACGACAAATTTTCTTTGACGATTTGACGATTCTTCTAAACTATCGTATTTATAAGGCTTTCAGCTTCTAACTTTCATTGACGATTATTGACATTGTTTTTGACGATTCTCCCCAAACGCTTTTTCAGCATGGATTTTGGGGATATACTGCAAATTTTTGACGATTTTGACGATTGCTTGACGCCCATCGCCCTATCAAGCTGGCAGGGAAGCGGATTGTCCTTGTTATCGCGGGAGCGGGCGATCGTGAATTTATTGGGATGTGGCTGGGGAATCGTCAATGACGATTGAAAATCGTCAAAGCTGCTATTGACGGGGGAACTGCTTGATGTGTAAGAGTTTCAAACTATCGTCAAATCGTCAACGCAATTTTAAAACTAGTGGTAAATTTAGATGCCGGATAGTCCGTCGCGATCGTCCACAACCAACTTGCACAAGAGCATTTTCCGCTTTTCTCCTAACACAGCTTCTACAAAAGCTGGGATTCAGTGTCAAGCTGTTAACCAGAGCGCGACTAAAAAAAGAAATTTTCTTTGACGATTTGACGATTCTCCTAAACTCTCCTATTTATAAAGCTTTCAGCTTCTAACTTTCATTGACGATTATTGACATTAATTTTGACGATTCTCGATAAACGCTTTCTCTGCAAGGGCTGTGGGAATGTACTGCGAGTTTTTGACGATTCTGACGATTGCTTGACAACTTTTTGTAAGTCCCGCGAGTAATGTCAACAATGAATCGTCAATGACGATTCAAAATCGTCAAAGCTATTACTGACGATTGAAATGCTTACGGGGCAAGAGTTTTAGGGAATCGTCAAATCGTCAACACAAAAATAGGAGACTATAGGCGCTTGATGTGATTACCGTGAGTAACGTCAACAGTGAATCGTCAATGACGATTCAAAATCGTCAAAGCTATTACTGACGATTGAAGTGCTTACGGGGCAAGAGTTTTAGGGAATCGTCAAATCGTCAACACAAATTTTGGTGTTCTGCGAGTTTTCTACGATTCTGACGATTTTGACAAGTCCGGCTTGGCGAACTAGCAGTTTGTAGGTTGCCACTGTTACCAGTACGCTCACCTGCGGGCGATCGTAAATCTCTTGGGATGTGCTGAGGAATCGTCAATGACGATTTTCAATCGTCGAAGCTGCTATTGACGAGGGAACAGCTTGTTCTGCGGGAGTTTCAAACTATCGTCAAATCGTCAACGCAATTTTTAAACTAGCGGTCATTAGGTATCCGGTGACAATTGCGATCGCCCACAACCGACAGTGCAAATACTTTCCAAGATCAGATTTCTATCATGCGGTTTGAGGAATGCCCTGCCTGGTTTTGACGATTCTGACTCCGGTACGAGCAGCCCCACCGTATAGAGCGCTCCAGGCGGGAAGCGCGATCGTCAATGACGGTTGAGAATCGTCACAACTGTCATTATTGATAACGTAATCGCTTACTCTGGAAAACTTTGGAAGAATCGCTGCTGTCGGAGGACGGCATTTTTTGCAAGTTGCCACAAATACCCTGGACTGCACTTGCAACTCGGTTCGCGCGATCGCTCTGCGGGCTTGCAACTAATACCATTTCCGAAAAATTCTGCAACAGTAGCAACTTTTTTGTTGGCTTTGACTTGCGAATCAACCCAACGCTCGTGTTTGTAGCAGGGTTTTTCGGAAATGATATAACCGCCAAAACGTGGCCGAGCAACAATTATCTTAGAATCCGCCACTTGAAAGACTTGCCGACCTTTTTCGTTTCACCGAGGTTCATCGAAACCATTTGGTTGAAGACCGCAGCCGTAAAGTCCGTGTTCGACATCTGGCGCAGTTTAGCTCCTGCAACGAGTTCGCGACAGTTGCGGTATGCTTCACGGGTGCTGATCCAACCTTCAGCAACCGTGTCCCGCAACTCTTCTGATTTCTGAATCAGTTTCTGGATGACCGGAACTGTATCGTCCTCATCTTGCTGCTGCCCTTTGTAAAGCACTTCAGCCTGGTTGATGTAGAAGTAGCTGGTGGCGATCGCCTTTTGAATGATGTCGGCCCCAATCAAGGTAGGGATTTCAATCTCAAAAGGCTTCTCGGAATGTTCCCTGCCTGAGAGCTTCCACTCTTCTTTCAACTGCAAGTAAGTTTTGAGGGTGCCATCCGGGTTTTTCAACTTGCAGATTTCGTGCAAGCAATGCAGGATGAGGGCAATCCGCAGGCAGTACCCACTCCACTTGGACATGGCTAGCTGGAAGCCTTCATTCAGTTCAGCTTCTTCGCGCTCGACCATCGGGTTGAAAAAGTGCTGTTCGTAGTAGTCGGCAGCCGAGTCGCTGAGGTGGTAAGTGATGGGAAAACCCTGGTAAACAGTGCGGTTCGTTTCATCTCTGAGCACTTCGCCTGTCTCCTCATTTTGAACGGGACGATAGTGCATTTTGAGGACGGAAAGTTTGTGGTAGATGTCTTTGAGAAAGGCGTCAATGTCGGGGTAGGGCAGTCGCGTCCGCCGCCGTTTGGGCATCTGGGCCAAGCAGATTACCCACCGGGCCATCCAGCCGCTGGAAATTTTGCGGGGCGTCATCTCTTCGTCAAGCGTCTTGCGCTGGATGGTGCCGGTGATGGGGACGCACGATCTCTCCACCTCGACTCGGCGATCGCGATCAATGAGGATGACTTTGGGACCGCCGCCGTTGTTGAGGGTGAGGTAAAAAGCTTCGTCGTCCCCCTTGCCAGCCCGATATTTGTTGAGGGCTTTGAAGAAGCCATCGATTTCATCGCGGTGGACGAGGAAGCCGCGCGGATTTTCGTTGATGGTGCGGATCAGGGCTTCTACGGTGATGTGTTCGACCCAATACTCGCGGGGAACGGGTGGGGGTGGGAGTTCTTCTGGCGGGTTGTCAGGGGCTCGATTTTGCTGGGTGGCTTTTTGTGCTTCTTTGTAGCTTTTGAGGGCAATGCAATATTCGCTGTTGGCGTCCTGCTGCAAGAGCCGGATGGGATTGACCATAACTTCTTGAGTTTGACTTTTGAGCTTCCCCGACCGGGCGGTGCTAATCGTCCACAGCACGCAGGACTTTTGTTTGAATCCAGACCAAGCAACAACTTCAGCGGCTGTGCCGATCGCGCAGCCGAAGGTTGACCAACCTACTGTCAGCAGGTGTTCGGCGCTGGTGGGCATTGCAGCAGCGATTTGTGCCAGGATGCAGGCAATTTCAGGCGGTAAAATTTGGTGCAAGTCGAGACTCTGCTTGCGCTTGCTAACTAAATCTTCAATAAGGGTTTTTTCGCTTTCGACTTCTGCGAACTGCCATTCTTGCAGTCGGGTTAAAACGATTTGTTCGACGTATTTGGGGTCGAGTTCCAAAGCTTGAGCGATTTGGGCACACTCGGATCTTCGTTCTGACAGGGGAATGTTGCCCCGTTCCAGGAGCCGATCGATATATTTGAGGAGCAGGTTTTCTTTCTGTTTGCTGTCAGAATCCGGCGGGTAAAAATTATCTGTAACCTCACCGTTGTTTGGCGGGATGCTCTCTGGCGCATCTGCTTGTAACTTTTGAGAATTGAGCTGCTGCTGGCTCGCGGTCGGTGATGCCCTGGGGCGCTTGTCGATACCCCATTCTCCTAAAATCCTGTCTTTAATGTGAGGGGGGCATGAAGCCTGGAAGGTTTCTCGATCCAGCCGGTAAATCTTTTTCCAGCAATTTTCAGAGTCTCCGCTGTGATATTCGGCGGCGGTTTGGCAAGCGGAGGGGCTAATGGTTTTGAGGATGCGCTGCCATTTGTAGGGATCTCGGCTGCTGTCTTCCATTTGCCCCCAGGCGTACTCGGCTAAGATTTCAGTGGTGCCGGAGTAGGAGATACTGTAGCGGTGGCAGAACTCTTCCCAGCCGTAGCATTCGGAGGCGAGAGCGGTCAGGGCGTCGGAGCGATCGCCTGTTTTGGCACCACCTGTCAGAATGTCTTTGGCGCGGTGGGAGAGGAGGTCTTCCAGGCGAATTGCGCCGGGGACGTAACTTCCTGCAGAACGGGGCGAGGTGTTGGCAGGAATAGACGGGTGCTGTTGCCGTGTCGGGTAAATACCAACATCTTCCGGTTTGGCAACGGTAGGCGGATATGCAACAAAATATTCCCAGCGGTACGGGATGCCGTTCGCGCCGACAGTAGGGGGTAGCAGGGTGTGACCGCCGTTTCGGGCAAGCAGTTCGCCCATTCGGGACCTGTCTCGATCTAGGCTGAAGGCTGTCCAATCTGGTTCTTCTGTGAAGGCGAGGATGACTCGGTATCCGCCCGAAGGGGTGCGAAATCGAGGGGCGACATTCAGGAGGGGGTAGTCGTTGAACCACTGTTCAAGGCGCGCCTCAAAAGCTTGTGGCGAGGAGAAGACTTTTTCTTTGCGATCTAGATCGACAAAGGCGATGTAGTGACCATGTGCATTAGGTCCGCCGCCGAGAGTGCCGATGCCAGTGGTGCGGGCGAACCACTTCGCTAAGTTTGCCTGAGTTGGCAATTGGTTTTGATAGGGTTTCCAACTGACTTTGACTGCTTTTCCTTTCTGGTTTATCCAAGCAGGCGCTTTGCCTCCGGGAACGTCGCAGTCCCTTTCGCATTCCTTGGGACATTCCGGCAGCGCAGGTCGGCCCAAGCAATTGTGGAGCCAGTCGAGTGTCTGGGCGATCGTCTGGGGAGCCTGATTAATGTCGCTCATCGATGCACCTCCAAGCAATATGAGAGGAATTGGGCGATGCCTGTTTTGACATCTTCCAAGTGCCGGCTCCGGGTTACCGAGAAGTTTTTGCTAAAAATTTGGCAATTTGTGTTGGCAAACCTCCTAATTTTGCTAAAGTTAAATAGCACCCAATTTTGCTTCCCCAGCCAAAAAGCTTGATGCGGCTGTGGATGCAGGTCAGTCTCCATCAAAAACCTCCAATTTGACCCCAATTATTTACCAATGGTAAATCTAGATTCACCCACAGTGAATTAAGGTGACAAATCTTAATGCTAATTTATGAAGCCTTCCACAATACTTTGAAACGTTATGACATCAGTGGCAAAGCCCTAGCTCGAGTTGCTGGGGTCAGCGAGAGTCTGGTGTCGCAGTTTAGGCACGGCAAGAAGGGTGTAACTGACGAGATGCTCGACAACCTGTTGGAGGCGATGCAGAAGATTGCTCCGGGAGCACGCAAACATTTTTGTTCGCTGGTAGCTGGGGAGCTGGTGGAAGGAGCGGGTGTGGAGAATGCAATTAAGGAGATTTCTGCTGAGGAGATTCCTGAATTGTTGATGGCGATCGCGCGTTGCTGGAAATCAGTTGACCATCCATCAATTTATGCAACAAGTGCGTTGATGCAGATCCCTCGCTAGGATGGTACCAATCTAAGATAGATGTAGCGCCAAACTTTTAATAATTTTATACCTGCAAAATTCATATTTAATGAAAATTAATATTTAATGTGATATGGAATTAATTTAACTACTTATTTAACCCAAATATAGTAACAAAAAGTAGTCATTTATCAACTACCACTACCATTTATTTACTAGATTTGTGCCGAGTTGTACCTGCTTAATTGATATTGAACGCATTCGTAAAGATTTTCCCTACCAGCCTGGAGACTCGAACAGTTTGTGTTGCAATATCAGCACTGACAGTTCAGGGCTACTAAAAGCCCACACTGTAGCCGCTTCGGGTCAGTGTGGGTAGTTTACCACTATCCTGGTTTCTGGGGAGAAGATTTTGGTTGTGGGGGAGGGCTGCTCTCGCGAACTGTATTTTCGATCGCATCCTTAGCCTCTTTACCCGTGAGGGGAGTATTGCGACCACCTGCTGCTCGAAGGCTGGCTTCTTCAACAGGTAGGGCAAAAATGGCATCTAGTATGTGAGGATGGGTATCGCACCAGATCGCGATCGCATTGGAAATTTCTTCCACATCCTCTGGGAGTGTTGCTAGCAATTTGGCAAAATCAGTACGGTCTTCTGCTGTAAATAGTTCGGGTTGGTTTTGGGTAATATAGATAAAATCTAGGATAGTTTCTTCGTAAGGGGACAGTGCCATTTTTTTTATTCCTATTGACCTATAGCGCAGAATGCAGCCCAGTGGAAAGGTTCGCGGAATGGCTGCTCATCATCCCGAAATCTAGAAAAACGACGACGCAGATTCATCCTAACTGCTGGGTTTAGTGGCAACTGATTTGCGTTTATCAATTGTTCAAGTTCTATTTTTGTGATATCTCTGAGCCATAATTGGGCTTGGTTGAGAGCAACTGCTACTGCCAAACCTATTTGTATATTTTGGTAAAACTTAATCATCAATAAAGCTGTTGATAAGTCGTTAATAGCCCAAAGACTGCCCACTACACTGGCGCTGCCTGCAAATAAAAAAGCACTAGGAAAGCCAATGTACTCATCACTACTATTTGTCCAGTCAGTTAGGGCTGTTTCAGAAGCAGAAAGAGTAACTAAGCGACATTGGCTCAAGTCGAGCTTAAAAATTTCTTCTACAGTAAGGCATTTGCTTAGGTCAATGACTTCATTTGCACCTAATGGGAGATACCGAATGGGATCGGAATTGGTAGGAGCGTTAGGCATAGGAGCATCTGCTAAGATTAAAGCTGACAGTAGGGGAGAGCTAGTATTGAAGTAACTCCCACTAGAGAAATGCAAGCAATGATATAAACTCAGTGGTTTGTTACTAAGTGCATCCTTTGTCGCAGCAGCTTTAGCTAAAATATCTGCATAGGGGAAGAATTGCTTAATCGCTTCTACTTCGATATCAGTCCAAGCTAGGTTATCGTTAGGATTTTGGATAGCGAAGAAATGGCTAAACTCAAAACGTTGCCTAGTTTGAACCAATTGTAATAGCTGGCAACTGGGAGCATAGCAGACTCCACCGGGAAAACGGTCGAGCAGATATGACTCATCCGCAAGTGGAAGCGCATGGAGAGGGATACAGTGGAGGAAGCGATGAGGAATCAAAATTAATCGATCGCAAGTTGTAGGCAAGTAGTTCAGTATCTCATCAAAATGTAGTATTTGAGTCAAGTTCTGAAGTCGCAGCGAGAGTTGTTCTTGCCAATGTTGTTTATTTTCTTGGTAATCTTGGAAGTATTCATTAGCCCATTCAATTAAGGCTGAACTATCCAACGTTGAAGCTTGCCAAACTGAAGGAACATCAGACTGTGGGGTAATGATGAAAGTCTGGAAATTATCATCTTGTAGATACCACTCCAGAATTGCGGTTCTTTCATTGGGGATAATAGATTGGATTTGACCAAAAGTTATAGGTTTAACAAGTTGAGTATGATTGAAATTTGGATCTATTGCTAAAATTTCACGATTAATTAACTGATCTAACTGCTGCTGCAATTGAATGAGTCGAATCCGTTTTTGTGGAACAAGCGAACTATCACCTAACAATAGACTGCCATCTAGAAGGGTTTCACCATCAAGGAATCGATTTTTTTCTTTGGTTTCAGGCCGTAGCTGCTCTATTGAAATTTCCAAACGCAGGCGTTGTAACTCGTTCACGATAGAGTTTGGAATATTGCCTTTTGGATGAAGATTGTGGTTAGCAATGAGTTCTACCAAGCTACGTGCTTTACTCCGCTCAACGTATTCAATAGCTTTATCGGTATAGCCCAGTTGTAAGCACACTTCCACCATGTGTTGATAAACTTTGTTTAACTGTTCGGTAAATTCTTGCTGTCCCTCTTGGATTTCCCATCCATAAAATGTCCTACATTGAAATAATTCTAGGCTCTCAATGATATTATCAAAAATATCGTAGGCGCTAGTTAGCTGCCGGGTATTTTGATATGCAAACGCAAGGTTGAATAGAGTTTCTAAATGGTTTTGAGGAAAGGATGAACGAGTATAAATCTGCAAAGCATTTTGAAAAGAGTAGATAGCCCGTCCTAGATTATCTGCTCGATCACCTCCTATACGTTCTAGGTAGGCAATCCCTAAATTATTCTGGGTTTCTGCCCACTTTTGAGGAAATGCCTCAGGAGTATAAACCTGCAAAACCTTCATAAAACAATTAATAGCTTGCTCTAGATTTTCTGAACGCTCTCCTAGGATGCGATCTCGATAAGCAATCCCTAGGTTATTTTGAGTATTTGCCCACTCTTGAGGAAAAGCTTCACAAGTATATACTTCTAAAGCAGCTTCAAAATAACTTATAGCTTGTTCTATATTTTCTTCTCGATAGGCACAACCTAAATTATTCAGAGTTTCTGCCCAGTTAATTGGGAATTCTTCACGAGTATAAACCTGTAAAGCAGCTTTACAATAGTCAATTGCTAGCTTTAATTTTTCTGCTTTTTTACCTCTGATATGTTGTCTGTAAGCTGTTGCTAAATTATTCAGAGTTTCTGCCCAGTTATATGGAAAATTTTCACGAGTATAAACTTGTAAAGTATTTTTTAAATAATCAATAGCTTGTTTTAAATTTTCTGTGCGATCGCCTCTAATACGTTTTGTGTAAGCTACTGCCAGATTATTTTGAATATCTGCCCAACCTTCAGGAAAGTTTTTGCGGGTGAATATTTCCAAAGCTGCTAATAAATAATGGATAGCCATCTCTAAATTTTCGGCTATTTCTCCCCGAATGCGCTGACTATAAGTCATTCCCAAATTATTTTGACTCATCGCCCATTGTATCAAAAAAGCTTCGCGAGTTTGCACTTCTAAAGCTGACTGGAAACAAGCGATCGCCATTTCTAAATTTTCAGCCCTTTCTCCCCTAATTCGTTGGCTGAAAGCTCTACCTAAATTATTTTGAGTCATCGCCCACTGTGTGGGGAAACCTTCGCGAGTTTGCACTTCTAAAGCTGACTGGAAACAAGCGATCGCTCTTTCTAAATTTTCAGCTCTTTCTCCCCTAATTCGTTGGCTGAAAGCTCTACCTAGATTATTTTGAGTCATTGCCCTTTGTTCTGGGAAACTCTTGAAAGTAAAATTGCTCAAAGCCATTTCGTAACCAGTAATAGCAATCTCCAAGTTATTTGCCCTACTTCCCAGTGGGAAATTGGTCAGTAGATTGCTAAGACTTACAATAATTGCTAGAATTACTTGTACTTGTTCTAGTTCTTGTAGTGACACAAAATTTGCTACCCAGCTACGCAATAACGCAGCGAAACTTTCATCAAGCTTGTCTAAGTTCTCTTGTAAGATTGGATAAACTATTTGTGGATCGCCATTACTGTCTGAGATAACCCGTAGCAACTCTAGCAAAAAACCTAGTTCGACTGTAGTTAGAGGAACTTCATCAGGAATTGATAAACTTACTCCGTCAATATCCACCAAGCGATCGCGTCTTGGTAACTTGCTGAATTGTTCTGTTGCACTTTCTACATCTCCAACCGTAAAACTTGCCATGCCACGAGCATAAGTAATCAATAGTGGAGCCAATTCAGCCAGTGGTTCGGCAAAAGTTTCTACTAATGAAGATAAGCGAAATAGTTCTTTCCAATTTGTTTCTTTCAATCTAGAGTTAATGGCTTCTAATAGTTCGCGGCTAAGTTGCTCTGGTTTAGTATAAGCAAGTGCTGTCCAATACTGTCCCTGTGCTAATTTTTTTGTATGAGGATTGTCCCCAGCAAACTGTCGTTCTACATAGGTTGTCAAAAAATCTGCCAATTCCTCTAATCTGGGCTTATCTTGATTAAACTCCTCATTATCCTTGAGTTCTGTTAACAGCAAATTGCGGACAGCAATATCCATCTCGTAAAGCTCATACCCTACCTCACGGCACAAACGAGATAGAAGTACGCGAGCAACTGCTGTCCAAGGTGCTTGTGGTAAGAAGCGCAGCCATATTTGGTAAAGTAAGTCGGGCGTGATTACCAGTGGAAATGCGGCATGACAAGCTAAGTCGAAATGCGCGCGATCGAATTGTTGAAGAAATCCGACAACTCGCTCGACAGCAATTTCATCATCATAATTTTTCGTACTGGTTTCTTCTGCCGATGAACTTGGCAATGTCACGGCAATGCTCTGATTCTTAAGTGGCTCTGATAAGAAGGATTCAGGTTGGACGGGATACAAAGATCTCAGATGTGTCCTGATAAACTTGTTCACACGACGATAGATCAAACTCTCCTTAGACTCCGGACGGCAAATGGAAATGTGGTTGCAATCCATTGGAATAGGCGTTACACCTTTAATTCCAGGATTAGCGCTGGTCTCGTCCACAACGAGAAACCCAGATGTTTTTTGCTTCTCGCAGTAGACCTGTATGGGAATTTGGCTGAGATATTCGTGATTGCGATACACCTCGTTCAGTTCGCGCAGCCGGGAATGATGCGCTTCTAGCTCGTCAATGCTGACAGAGGTTTGGAGAATTCCCCCAATATATTTAATCCAATTCGCCATATTGGAGCCGGAGTGAGGCGTGGATAAAAAAACAATGCCTTTGGTTTGCTCGACGATTAGTTTCCATTCAGGAGTTCCATAATCCCAAGCGTGGCGCAGCATTTGCTTGACCAACAGCCCTCCTAAACTATGAGTAATGAAAATTAGGGGGCGATCGCCTATTGCATGGGAGTCTAGAACAGCTAAAGTGTTGGTCGCCCGATCCACCAACGGCATGGTGTTGCCCTTCCATTTAAAGGGTTCTACCTCGTACCCCAACGACCAAATACCGACATCGGATAATTCTTCTCCCAACCACATCGGCCAGAAATTATCATCGTCGCGTTTCTTTTTGGGATGCCAAGTCTCTCGCGCATCGCCCCCCAGTCCGTGAACAAAAATAACATCACCGATCCGATTGGCATTATCGCAGCCGGAGATAGGAATTAAGCCTGTTGGGTTGCTCACAGATTGACTCTCCACATCATTCAAATGTATTGGGAAACTCTTGTCGGCAGCTTAGCCTGATTTTTTTCTTTTTCCACTACATCGTTCGCAAGCTCTTCTATTAAGATACCTCGAACGGGTTGCTCCCAATAAACATAGCGTCCTCGCAAAGTATTAATAGCCGCATTCAATCCCTCGCGACTCATTTCAAACATTGGTACGAAACAAGCAATTTCGCCAGCAGTGGTATCCTGCCAGCTATCATTCGGCATGGGATTCAACCAGGCATAATAACTTACTGACTGTTCTAGCTGTTTTAAGAATTTTACCGTATAATCTTTTCGTACTTCATTCAAATTTCCCCGTGCCGCTCCTGCATCGCTGACTATCAATACCCCTGTCCTGCTATCGATCGCTCCTACAACGTCTGTCACTAGCTGATATTTGAGCCGATTGGGGTCAGTATATAGATATTTTTCAGGATAGTTATAAAAGTAGTAAACGCGGATTTTAGTGAGATTTCCACCCTGTTGCGCTTTATCTATTAATTGACGGGACAAATGATGAAAAGGCACCATCGAACCGCCTTGGTCAACGAGTAACACGAGTTCGGCTCGATTTTTGTAGCTTGGCATCATCACGGGTTCTAGTAAAATCCCTTGCTGACAAATTTTTTCTACCGTACCTTCCACATCCAATTCTGCTAGCGTACCTTCCCGCACTCGACGGCGGAGAAAACGCCAACTTTGCTTGATCTGTCGGGGAGTAACAGGCAAGTATTCATCGACGGGATTTTGCCGGTAGTAGCTCATTTCTAAGCTGTTATCCCAATTTTGCCGAATTGCTTGAATGACCTGTTCTGGTTCGTCTATGTCTGGTATGTCTGGGGGAATTTCAGCAGGCGAAGTGGGTTCTTCTAAAGCTTCAGATGAGGATAGTTCTGATGTTTGTGAAACGGGTGAAGGTGTGGAAGAAGTGGCAGATTTTTCAGGTTCCTTCGATTGGGTTTGAGTTTGAGATTGCTCAGATGTTTCTCGTTCCCTTTGTGGCGATTCAGTCGGGGTGGATTGAGGGATTTCCACAGGTTGCTTTATGACTTCATCAAGCAGTCGTTTTAACAGACAAGCTTCTGGTTTAGATTTTGTCCACAGCGTGCAGCAAAGTCGTTCTAGGGAGTTGCGATCTCCGATACCAAAACCAGCTTGCAATGCCTGTAACGCCAACATATACTCTTCCACACCTAGAGGAAGACCCCACTTTCGCAACTCCTTAAAAAGACTCAGCAAAACATTCAGTAAATGCACTTCAGCCGGATTCATTTTTTCTCCTCCCCTGGCGTGCTCCCGTAGTTCCGATAATCTTTCCAAGACTTCAGCAAAGCGCCAGCAAAAGGCAGTTCTCCATTGAGTTTAGCTAAGGCTTGGTCTTCAGGATGTTGTCGCAGAATAGTAAACCAATCAATTAACTCGCTGGTACTTACCTTTTTACCCGTTCCGCTATAGTCCTTTTTCATCAGTATTCGGAGGTCTTTAAAGCGCTTAACTGCTTTGTCGATGACTGTTGATGATGAATTGGGAAAGTGAGCGTGAAGAATTTTCACCAATTCTGATTCAGAAGGAAATTCAATATAGCGGAATAAGCAACGGCGTAAAAAGGCATCCGATAAATCTTTTTCGTCGTTACTGGTGATAAATATAATCGGTGGCTGCTTTGCCTTAATTTCCTCTCCCGTTTCCTGGATAGTAAATCTGCCCTCATCTAACTCCTGTAGTAAGTCGTTGGGGAAGTCTATATCGGCTTTATCAATCTCATCGATTAGTAGCACAGTCCGCCGATCGTTTTGAAAAGCACGACCCAAAGAACCCAATTTAATGTACTCACCTATCTTTTTTACTTTAGACCGCTGTTCGTCATCAAACCGTACCAATTGAGCATCGTGAAGGCGACCAACTGCATCGTAAGTGTAGAGTCCTTCTTTTGCTCTAGTTGTAGACTTGATATACCAGGCTTCATAAGGTAATCCTAACTCGCGAGCAACTGCCTCTGCCAGTCGAGTTTTCCCGCATCCAGGTTCGCCTTTCACTAATAAAGGACGTTTCTGTAAAAAGATAGTCAGGTTGACCGCTTCAATCAACTCTTCTGAAGGGTAGTAAGGCTCTATTCCATAAAGTTCCCGCTCTTCTGGAGACGGTTGCTTTGTACCCGTATATACGCGAGGAATCACTGAATCAACCATTGTGCCAACCCTCCTTCCCAACTACAATCGCAGTGATAACAAATTCTTTGATACACAAGTTCTGGAACACCACCTTGAGACTCGTTTAGCAATGTCTCAACAGATAAACTTTCGGGTACGACTTCTGTGGCTACTGCCATTTGCAACCATTGAGAAATTTTTTTATGTAAAAATCTGGTTGTTGGCGGCAAGTGCAGGGGAACTTTGGGGTATTCCGGCTGACAAACTTGCCAAGCTAAAGGCATTCCAGATTTACAGGTTTTTCCTTTATTATCCACTAGAAACATGACCAAGTAAGTTTCCTTTAAATTAACTATATCTACCATAGGTTGCCAAAATTGTTCGATTAATTCAGACATAAATCCGATACAACTACGGTGAACCTCAGTAAAAATGAAAATTAAGTGTTGAGTTTTCAAACATTCAATAACTAAAGCCATCACTTGGTCTGGCGACAAGTAACTTACCTGGTTGGAACCCCCCGTTAATTCAGCAGCAACTGCATTCCATAAATCAGAGACATCATCCATCATAGCCATTTTTATCTTGATGCGCCGACCATTCCGCAATTCTGGTAATTGAGAGAGTCGATGAACTAAAATTTCTTGTCCAAACTTTTCCTCCCCATGAATCAGAAATGCGGCTGCTCTCTTGAGCGATTGTTGTAATTTTAGAGCGTTTGTTACCTCCTCTTGCTGTTCTTCAAAGTCAATTTGGAGAAGAGATTTAAAAAGCCGCCTATTGTCGTCGAATGTATATATATATGTTGATGTCCGCTCCTCCGATCTATGCTGTTCTTGATGTGCTTTTATTTTAGCATACAGGTCATTCAAGCGACTTCGACGATCGTCATTTTCGTCAGGAGGTTTCAAAGCGTCAACAAAAATAGGAAATATCCAGCCATATTGTTTATGTTTCCTTTCCAGTAAAATCGGTAAATTTAATTCAAATAAAGCTGACAAGCTTTCTGCATTTTTTAGCTCAAAATACAAAAAATACAGTGGCTCTAACCCTTTACAAAATAAACGAAGCCTTTCATAACTCTGAAATTGAGGGCAATCCAAAAATACATCTCTGCATACTTTATGCAGTTCGGGTGGTAGTCCTTCCAAACTCAATCTCCTGAAAGATGATACTGTTCCAGCAATCGCTGCGACACCTCTAACGCATCCTGATAGTCTCGGACTAAATTTTGTAAATCTTGCTCGGTTTCTACACCCAAAATATCCTGTAACTCATAAGGAAGTTCATCTTCCGCACCAAAAGATTCTGCTGTAAATTGTGGCCTTAATTTTTGATCCACCTCTCCTTGAGCAGTCGCAATAATCTCTTTAATTTCAGATGATAAAAAATTAGGCTGTTTATTGGCTATCGTTCTAACTTGCTTCAGGGCAAAAAGCCATTCACCTAGTAGTTGGCGACGTTCTCGTTCATCAGTAGAGTCTGTGTCAAGTATATTTTGTTTAACTGTTTGTAATAGTTGCCACCAAGGTTCATCACGAAACTTGTCTTGGTGCAATCGCTTGAGCCCCAATACTTGAATAACCGCATAAGAAAGACGGGAAAGTGAAATTTCCGAACTTCGCTCCATTAAACGACCATTTGCATCAATTCTCAGGAATTGAGGGGAAGGCCAAACTTCATCGCTATGGGAACCATAGACAACATGGTAGCCTGTTTTTAAATCCGCCACGTTGAAATCCATGACTAGGGAAAAAAGGTCTTGTTGGTTGCCTTCTTGCGCTAGAAAACTCAATAATTTGCCAACAATATTAGTAACCTTAACAGCTACTGCCCAATCGGGTCGTAATGACAACTTCGCAACTAAATCCGCTTGTTGCATATGATCTATGAATTTTTGTATGGGCTTACCCTGTAAAACTGTGTATTTGATATTAATCTGCAACGATGCACCAGAGCCTGCGGGCAACCATTCAGTTAAATTAGTGCTAAGACCCAAGCGACAAGGAGTGTTTCTTTGAATCGTAGATATTTTATGCAGGCTTTGGGTAGAAGAATTGGGTTGAAAAGAGCTGGTAATGGAAGAACTAAATATCACTGAATCAGCATTTTTTAAGAAATTAGCCGGAAAAAATGCCTGGGCATCGTGCAGCTTGACCAGAAAGTAGCTGTTCTCTAACTCAAGTTGGAAAGGAGGGGAAGGTTGGTCTTGTAGATAAAAAGGTTGACTAGCACCTGTGGGCATAATTTACTCCTGATTGGGGTTTTGTACTGCTACGATTTCATCGTACAATTCTGGACGATGTTGCTTTAAATCAGCCAAGATAGCTTTAATTGTCGTGGCTTCTCGTAATTTTTCAGCTTCGTTTTCACCATTATGTAATGCCACTACCCGAAAGTTGGTGACATTCAACACGGGTGCTCCTGACGTACCAGGCTCGGTGGGAGCATTATGAAGTATTTTGGTATTTGAGGCTTCTTTTACAAAGAATCCGCTAGAGTGTTGTTGGGGTTGCCCTTTCGGATGCTGGATTACATAAAGTTGAGTTTGAAGTGTCAGGGGTACATCTGCATCTAATTTCAAAAATCCCCATTTTTTTAGGGGAGAATCTGGGCGCTCGCACAACCGCAGCAACGCATAATCTAAATTAACATCCTCATGTTCGAGCCGCTCTATACCGTATTCAATCCCTTCACCGGGCTGTGTAAAGTCAAAAGTAAACGTGCTATTGGTAATTTGTTTCTGGAGGTCGGACGCACGAATTAGGGAATCTTTTCTGGGGTCTCTGGCTTCGATGACGTGCCAGCAAGTTAATGCTAAGTTTGGAGTCACTAACCATCCCGTCCCCGTAGGAATTTTCTTCATGTTCCCGCTCACCATTTGGGTAACGCTCACGCGAGCAACTGCACGAGCGCAATTCAACAGTTTTTCATCGGCTGCAATGAAACGTATTGGTTCGCCTTTCGGGTTAGCTTCGAGCGCCAATTCCGCTTTAGGGAAAATTTCTAAATTTGTATGATTTTTCTGAGAGAAAGAGACTACGTTGGAGTGACTCTGGGAACCTGAAAGTACAGTCGCGAGTTTTTGTAAGAGATCGGATAAAGTTTGATGAAGAGGTTTAATCGGGTCTATCTGGTCTTTTAATAAACTTAGCAGTATTAGTAATACATTCTCTTGAGTATCGCTGCGTTTTTCATTAACTAGAAAGCCAATTACTCTTTCCGCTCGTTCGGTTCGAGTACCAACTTCCGGTAAATCATCGCGCCACGGTTTAAGTGGCTCATTGGCATCAAAGAAATTGAATAGTCTGTCGTGACTCTGAAATTGAGCGCAATCGGACAAAGCTTGTCGCAGTCGGGGACTGATTTCAGGAGGAATTCCAGGCATTTTACTTTTTAAGGTATTATTCCCATAATAATGTAATTCTTTTTGCAAAGCAAGTGCCGATTTACACTCCTGCCCTCCAGACCCCTGACCCGACCAAGGTTCGCTAGCAACAGGTTCAGTGGTAATACTTTCCCAGACTGTAGCCTTTAGACGTTGCAGGCGATCGCGCCCCATCCCCAGATAGTCGCGATCTACTTGAATTTGCCGTTGCAACTTATTGCCGACATGACGCAAAAACTCTTGACAAAAGCTCAATTTAGTGTATGGAAACTTTTTTAGCTTTTTCAAGTAAGTTTTATAATTGATGTAGTTGATGGCGATCGTCTTTTCGTGTTCTGCCAAATCATCGAGGTAGTTCGTATAATCTAGCTCCAACTGTTGTAACTTAGCGTACAAGTTTATTAGATGCGAGCGCCGATTTGTTGCTTCAGAAATTTGACTAAAATTGCTTCTATACTTCTCATAGCTGTCATATATTTTTTTAGCTTGTTTTAAACAATGGCGAGACTGTTGATAAACATAGAGAATTTTATGGCGACACCACAGCAGATGAAGTAGGATTTCAGCTACCCTATCCATGTGGTTTGAACTCATATCGTGGCATTTTAACCAAACTAGGATATGAAGTTTATTGAGTGGATTCGTTAATCCACTTTCATACAAAAAAATTGGATTGCTCAACAAACTGCCTGTATCGACTAAATCGATTGAATCTTTTTCTGGAAATAATTGAGCTACGCAAGCATCTGCTAAGACTTGATAATTATCTTCTTGTGTTTCTAAAGGTTGACCGAATAGCAATATTGTTTGTCCCAAAGAAGCCTGAATATTGTGTAATATAAGGTTTTGAGGATTGAGAAAATTTAATTGTGTGATATTCAAAGTATCTTGAGAAAATAGGGTCAGATCGATCGCATAAGTATCATGTAAACGAAAAGGACAGAGTAATCCTTGAAGCTCCAATCCGCCCGGTAGAAAAGGAACTTGAAACTGTAAACTGGGTTCGTTATTGTGTAATAAGGTTAAGTATTCGGCTCCCCAAAAATCTTCGGCTTCTGGAAAAAAGCGATCGCCCTCATAACATATTAATTGTTGTCGCAGAGTTTGAAGTTCCCGAATGTGGAGAGCGTTTCCCAAATCGACTAACTGTTCCCACAACCGAGGTGCTGTTGGTACGGTTGGCTGTAGTCCCTGATTGATGCTGTTGCGAAGATGGAACGCATAGAGGGTAAGGCTGGGATTACGCAGTCCCATCGTCTGGGGTATTTCGTTCATGATTTAGGCAGCTCGGACTGGTCATATCGGGTTTGTGCTTCTATATTATTTTTCATTACTGTCCGAGCGCACAAAATGCTGCCCAATGAAATGGATTTTGAAAGAGTTTTTGGTCATCTTGAAACCTGTGCAGTCTTTTATTGAGATGCCGCCGCATTGTGGGGTCAAGTGGAAGCGAATTAGTTGCGATCCAAGCTTTTAATTCAGCCTTTGTGAGATCCCTCAGCCAGAGTTGAGCTTGGTTGAGAGCAACTGCGACTGAATCAACGGCTTGCAAATTCTGATAAAACTTAATCATTAAAAATGCCGTGGATAAGTCGTTTACTGTCCATATAGTGCTGACTACACTTGGGCTTCCAGCAAACAAAAAGCCACTAGGCAAACTAATATATTCATCAGTAAGTGTAATGAACTCAGTCAGACCCGTTTCGCAGGCAGAGAGGGTAACGAGACGACAGTTTTTCATATCTAGAGCAAAAATTTCCCCTAAAGTTAGGCACTTTTCTAGATCAATTGCTCCACCATCTTCCGAAAGAAGATAACGTATTGGATTTATAGGGACTTGTTCCTGCGCTTCTGCTGGAGAAAGTTCGCAATCTGCTAGCAGAAGCGCTGATAGCTTGGGTTCTTGAAAGTTGAAATACCCGTGGCACGAGAAATGAGCATAATTAACTTGGCGGAGGCGTTGATTATTAATCTCTGCTTTTCTAGCTGCGCCTTTCACTAAAACCTCATCATGAGGATGGAATATCTGCCGTATGGTGGCAACTTCTACATCGGTATAACTCAAATCGTCTGTAGGGTTCTGGATGCCAAACAACCGTTGTTGGATTAGTGCTTCTATGCTTTGAGCATTCCCAAAGGATGTTGATTGGGTGAGTTGTAGCAGTTGACAGCTAGGGGCGTAACGGACTCCGCCATAAAATTTGTCGAGAAGAGTAAATTGGGAAGAGTTAGCTGCTGACTGTTGGCTGTTAATTGGCAACGCATGTAGTGGCAGCAGGTTCAGAAGGCGACCGGGAATGAGAATTAGCTGGTTACATTCAGGTGGAAGGAAAGAAATTAAGCGCTCGATTTGTAGGAGATTAGCAAGCTGCTTCAGAAGCTCTTCTAGATTAGCTTGCCACTGGTCTTTTTGTTGGGTATAGGCGTCCAGATACTCTCTAATCCATTTATCCATAGCTTTAATCTCCTCCGGCGTGGACGACATCACGATGGGGCGATCACTTCGATGGGTAACAATGAAGGTATCGAGGCGATCGCCCCCTGCACCCCACTCGATCAAGGCAGTTTTGTCATCTGGTAGCAATTCCCGAATCTGCCGGAAGGATATCGGTTCAACTCGTTGGGTAAGGCTGAAGGTGGGGTCAATGGGCTGGATTTGTTGGGCAATCAAATCATCCAACTGTTGTCGCAAGGTGTTTAAGCGAGTGCGGTTTGTGCTTCCTCTAACTGGAAGTTGGCTATGCCCACTGTCGATAGTGACATCAAATTTGCTCAGGTCGATTCGCTGCAGTTCTACGGCAATTTCCCGGCGCAGGCGATCGAGTTGGTTAAGGACAGTTTCAGTAAATTTGCCTTTTGGGTAGAGGTCGCGGGTAGCAAGGATTTCGACCAAGTTGCGTGCTTTGCTGCGCTCAACGTATTCTATAGCTCGATCGGGCTGCTTATTGTTGATATAGGCTTGTACTATTCTGATATAGACTCCGATCGCATCTTGTAAAACTTCTTGCTTGCGCTGGTCTATACCAGCCCAAGCACGACTCTGCTCAACAGCTTCAATCGCAACCCCATACCCTTCAATGGCTTCTGTCCATCGTCCTGCTGTGAAGGCAATGTTACCAAGGTTACGTCCAGTTGTCAGGCAATCAGTCGGAAAAGCAGTGGGCGTGTAGACTTCTAATGCTAATCGCAAACGTTCAATTGCCTCGTCAACCTGCCCTTGGTAGTCGTAGGCATTGCCAAGGTTGGTTTGAGTACCTGCCCATCGTTCGGGAAAAGCCTCACGGGTATAGACTTGCAGAGCAGATTTACCAGAGGTGATCGCTCGTTCTAAGTTCTCGGCACGTTCACCGCGAAGTCGCTGGCAATAGATAGCAACTAGATTAAATTGAAGTATTGCCCACTGTTCGGGGAAAGCTTCGCAAGTATAAACTTTTAAGGCGGCTTGTAATGCTTTGAGGGCACTTTCGAGATTCTCAGCTTTGTCGCCACAAATTCTGTTTGTATACACATTCCCTAAATTATTTTGGATATTTGCCCAGGCATGAGGTAATTCCTCACAAGTGTGAATTTGTAATGCTAATTGATAAGTGGAGATTGCTTGTTCTAAGTTTTCAGCTTTATCTCCTTGAATTCGTTGGGAATAGACATTGCCCAAATTATTTTGGATATTTGCCCATTCTGAGGGAAAAGCCTCACGGGTATACACTTGTAAGGCCTGTTCGTAGTAACCAAGAGCAAGTTCCAGATTTTCATTTCGATCTCCTTTGATTCGCTCCCTGTAAGCTGATGCCAGATTATTTTGAGCTTGCGCCCAGTCATTGGGAAATTCTTCTTGAGCATAAACGGATAGAGCCGCTTTACTGGTAGCGATCGCCTGCTCCAAATTTTCGGCGCGCTCTCCTTGTATTCTTTTGCGGTAGGCAGCAGATAAGTTATTTTGTACTAGCGCCCAATCCTCTGAAAATGCTTCTTCTGTATAGACTGATAATGCTCGGTTATAACAAGTGATCGCTGTCTCCAAATTCTCACCCCGGTTCCCCAAAATCCTCTCAAAATAGGCACTACCTAAGTTGATATGAGCCATCGCCCCCGCTTCGGAAAACTGTTTTAAGGTATAAACTTGCAGCGCCTTTTTAGCGGCAGCGATTGCAGTTTCTAGATTCTCAGCTTTATTCCCCCGAATTCGGTTGCGGTAAGCTATGCTCAAGTTATTTTGCCCCATTGCCCAAGTGGCAGGAGATACCTTACGGGTGAAAACGGTAGCCACCACCTTGTATCCCGCGATCGCAATCTCGAAGTGACTTGCCTTGTTGCCCAAGGGAAAATCCTGTATCCGGTTGCTAAATGTACCCACGACTGAGGCAATGACTTGGGCAATTTCGGGGCTAACTTCCGGCAGATAAGCTGTTACTGAACTGTACAGAAGTTGAGCAAAGTCGTCATTAAGTTTATTCAAATTAGCAATGAGTAAAGGGTAGAGTATTTGCGGAGAACCATTACTCAAGTGAGAGGTTTGCAATACTATCTTTAAAAAGTCGCACTGTGCGGGACTTTGAGTAACTGTTTCGCCTAGATTAGTTGTCTTTGCCCTAATTCCTGTTAGCCAGAGCGATGATTCAACCAGATTATTCGCAATCTCTATTAAGAAATCAGCCTTATCTAAATCCCCCTGTGTTGTCAGGGTTGTTGCCATCTGTTCCATTACCTGCACTAACCCTTCATCAATCAGATATTGGTTAGCACCCAACACTTCTGGTTCTTTTCCGCTGGGGCAGATTAGTAGTGTATCAATTAAATTTAGGTAGGCTGGATAACGTTCTTCATTCATTATTATTGCCCGATAGCACAAAATGCCGCCCAATGCCGAGGATTTTCAAATGGTTTGGCGTCATCATCTAACTGATGTAACCTGTGGCGTAGATTCATTTTCAGAGTAGCATCGAAAAATGTCTCATTTGTTTGCATCCAAACTGCCAATTCTGTCTTGTTAATACCCAGCAACCAGCGTTGGGCTTCATTAAGGGCGATCGCAGCCACCACTCCCTGCTGAAAAATTTGGTAGAACTTCACCATTAACAAGGCGGTGGACAAATCGCCTACTGACCAGAGAGAGACAATTACACTTTTGACCCCAGCAGCGATCAAACAACGAGATAGCCCAACTACTCCATCTCCAGTGATTTTACCCTGTCCGGTGCTGCAAGCGCTCAGCACTACCAGTTCGGCGTTTAGTTTCATATCGTAGATTTCGCCAGCAGTAAGAAAGCCATTATCTTCGTCGCTGGGAGCAAGAGCGATTGCTCCTGGCATACCTAACTGTTTGATATCGCTTAATAACCCATGAGTGGCTAGATGAATCAATCGTGCTTTGAGCATCTGTCGCACAATCTCTACCTTAGTTGCTTGATGACCTGTGAGCGCTTGAGTATTGAAGAATGATGCGATCGCTTTCGCTTCTGTTTCGGCTCCTGGTAAACGCTCTAAGCATTGAGGTGGTTGCGAGAGAGGGATGATTGGCATTATTGGATTGCCGACTATAAGAGCATCGACGAAATTGTCAGCAGCTTGTCCCTTTTTCTGCTGACCGATCGACTCCAACACCAGAATCGATGGAGCCGTTAGAATCGCGTGTTGTTCGATTAAATAATTACCTGTGGCATCTTGCAGTGCTGTGAAGGGAACAAGAAATAAGGCTTCCTGAGGAATGAAGATTATAGGATCATTGGGTTCAGTGGGAAGAAAGTCAGCAATCGGCTCAATTAGGTATTGATGCAGTTGCCGTAAAGGCGGAGAAATATTTGTAGCTAATGAGATAGCGTCAAAGCTATTACCTGTTCCACCATCGCGCAGCCTTTCCTCGATACCAAGGGATTGACGGGCTTGCAGAACTAGATTTAACAAAACTGAGCGAAATGGGATAGTAGAGGAGATATTTAGTGACGGTTCCAGCGGTTTTAAGTTAACTGAGCGAAAGATAATTTCACCACTGGGGCGGATGACCCAAATATAGAGTTCTTGCTCGAAAACAAGTGAATATTCAACGAGAGTTGCATTTTCTGCCTGAGCAATTTTTTGGATTTGAGTAATCGATGGGGTGGGCGCTGTAGTTGAGATTTGCTGTGTTCTTGTGGATAGCCGTTGGTCCAATAACTCTACAAAAGCCCGTGTGCGCCCCCGCTCGGCAATTTCCAGAGCAGTTAATGGTTGATTTTGTGCAACTAAAACGTTTTGCAGCAGGCGGTAAGCAGCGGTCTGCGTATCAAAAATTGACACTTTATTGATATCATTGCTACCCAAGTCTGTCCGTATAGATTCCCAGATTTCTATTGCCTTATGTAGGCTGATCTCCGCTTTGGCTAATTGACTAGATTCCCAAAAGGCCACTCCTAGATTGTTGAGAGATGCACCCTCTTCAAAGCGAGCGCCGATTTCTCGTGCGATGACCAATTGCTGCTCGTAATTCTGAATGGCTTGCTGGTATTGCCCTAAAGCGTAGTAAGTTAAGCCCAAATGACCCAGACAACTAGCTTCTCCACGGCGATCTCTTATCTCCCTAGCAATAGCTAGGGAATTTTCGTGATTCTCAATAGCCTGTTTGTATTGATGGTGGAAGTAGTACACGTTGCCCAGATTTCCCAGACAAGCAGCTTCCCCCGAACGATAGCCTATCTGGCGTGCAATGGCTAGCGACTGCTCATACTTACTAATAGCTTCTTGGTATTGGCTTTGGGCGTAGTAAGTCAAGCCCAGATTTCCCAGAGAAGTTACTTCTCCAAGGCGATCGCCTATTTCTCGCACGATAAGCAGTTGCTGTTCGTAATTCCTAATTGCCCGTCCATACTGCCCTAGAGAACGATAAGTCAAGCCCAAATTTCCAAGGGCACTGGCTTCCCCAAGGCGATCGCCGACCGCTCGTGAAATAGTTAGATTCTGCTCGTGATAATCAATCGCCTGCTGGTATTTTCCCACACAGTGGTAAACCAAACCCAGATTGCCCAGGGTTTTAGCTTCCCCACAATGATCGTCTATTTCTCGTTTAATCACTAATGATTCTTCATACTTTTCGATAGTCTGTTGGTACTTCCCCTCGGAAAAGTAAGCACTGCCCAGATTATTTAGAGAATTGGCTTCCCCAAGGCGATCGTCTATATTTCTTGCAATGACCAGTGACTCGCCATACATTTCAATAGCCTGCTGGTACTTTCCCAAAGAATCATAAGCGGTGCCTAAACTGTTCAGGGCAGTGATTTCCCAACGGGAATTATTTACCTCTCGTGCAATTCCTAGGAACTGTCTGTGACTTTCAATAGCTTCTTGGTATTTTCCTTGAAAATTGTAAGTGTTGCCTAAATTATTCAGTACAGTCGCTTCTACTTGCCAATTGCCTATTTCTCGTGCAGCTAATAGGGATTGTTCGTAATATTCAATAGCCTGTTCGTATTTCCATTGGGATTCGTAAGCTCTCCCCAAATTGTTTAGAGAATAGGCTTCTCCCTCGCGATCGCCTATCTCCCGCGCAAGAATCATATCTTGCTCGTGGTATTCAATAGCTTGCTCGTAATTTCCCTGCAAGTAGAAAGTATTACCCAGATTGCCCAGACATTGGGATTCTCTCTGGCGATTCCCAAGCCTTTGATAAAGTGTTAAGGCTTGTTGCCAGCAGTGTAAGGCATCTTGAAATTGATTTGCCTGAAAGTGCTGAATCCCTTGTTCAAAAAGTTTTTCTGCTTCAGACTCAGCAGGAGTTAACGATGATATATTGTTCATAGTGTCAGCCAGTTATTCATTCATAATTACTGTCCTATCGCACAAAATGCAGCCCAGTGAAACGGCTCTTGAAAGGGTTTTTGGTCATCTTGCAACTTGTGCAGCCTTTTATTGAGATTCTGCCGCATTGCGGGGTCTAGCGGTAGCGAATTAGCTGTGATCCAGGCTTTTAATTCAGCTTTTGTGATATTTCTCAGCCAGAGTTGAGCTTGATTGAGAGCAACTACAACTGAATGAACGCTTTGCAGATTTTGGTAAAACTTAATCATTAAAAAAGCGGTAGATAGGTCGTTCACCATCCATAGACTGCTAACTACACTGGGACTACCAGCATACAAAAAGCCATTGGGCAAACCAATGTACTCATCGCTAAGGCTAGTAAAATCTATAAACCCCGTTTCGCAAGCAGAGAGTGTCACTAGACGACATTGCCCTAAGTCTAGTTGTAAGATTTCCCCCAAAGTCAGCGGTGCATCCGTTAACTTTAACCCAGACTCCAGTGGATTGTCCAAATCAAAATAGCCGTGACAAGAGAAGTGAATGCAGTGAGATTTTTTAAGAGAACTTTCCAGCACTGATACTTTAGTTGCTGCTGTTTGCTTCAAAACGTCAGCCTTTTCAAAATAACCTCTAATTGCAGCTATCTCCACATTTGTATAACTAAGGTCGTTTGTCGGATTTTGTACTGCAAACAAACGAGTAAAATCGTTGCGCTGTCGCGCCTGAGCCAGTTGCAGCAATTGATAACTGGGAGCGTAACGTATTCCTTTAGAAAAGCAATCCAGCAGGCAAGATTGTCCCCTTACTGGTAAGGCGTGAAGTGGAAATAGATGCAATGCCTGATGAGGAACCAATATCAATTCATCGCAATTATGGGGCAACTTACTTAGAATGTCATCGAAACGCAAAATCTCAGCCAGTTTTTGAAGGCGACTTTGGAGTTGAATACGCCACCACTGACTATTTTGCCGAGTGTAAAGCCGCAAATAAGCTCTCGCCCACTTCTCTAAGCGCTCCATAGCGATCGCATCGTAGGACAAAACAATCGGTTGGGTACTGTGGCAGGTGATAATAAATGTTTGAAATCCCTCACTGGTGAAGTACCACTGGATAATCGCGGTAGTCTCCCCAAGCGTTTGCCTAAACGGTTCAAGCTTAAACCCAGCACCAATGGGAAAATAACTATCCTGTAGTGCTTTCTGTTGCTGTCTTAAAAGCTGGAGTCGCTGTACCAAAACAGTTGGTTCATCGGCAGTCCCAGTTTGCAGACGAGATTGACTGCTGGCAATCTCCTGCTGAAGCTGCTGGAGTTGAGTAGCAATTTGTGAAGGAAATAGGCTATTAAAGTCGCGACTAAAGATTAGTTCTACTAAATTGCGAGTTTTGCTGCATTCTACATATTCTAGGGCTTTGTCGTTGTAACCCAATTGTAAGCAAATCTCTACGGTGCGGCGGTAAAGGTCATTCCACGATTCAGCTAGTTTAGTTTTATCGATTTCTCTGCCTACACCAGAGAAAATTTCGCCCCGCAGAAACTCTACTGTATCGATCGCAGCTACAAAAGTATCAAGAGCTTGCGGAAGTTGCTGGGCATCCTGATAGGCAACTCCCAAATTGAATTGTGTCACCAAATAGTCTTGAGGAAAAGCTTCACGGGTATGAATTTCCAAAGCCTTTGAAAGATGGTCAATAGCTAGATGCAAATTTTCTAATTCTTCTCCACGAAGCCGATTTAAGTAAGCAATTCCCAAACCATTTTGAACCATTGCCCAGTCTTTAGGAAAAGCTTCGCGGGTGTAGACTTTCAAAGCCTCTGAGAAATATAAGCTCGCTTCTTCGATGTTTTCAGCTTTGTCCCCATAAATCCGATTTCGATATGCTTCCCCCAGATTGTTCTGAACCATTGCCCACTGTTCGGGCAAAGTTTCACGAGTATAAACTCGCAACGCTTCTCTGTAGCAGCGGACAGCCTTATCTAAATTGTCAGCCCGTTCGTTCTGACAACGATAATAAGCAATTCCCAAATTATTTTTGGTTTCTGCCCAAGCAAAGGGAGATGCTTCGAGGGTACGAATTTCTAGTGCTGCTTGATAACAACGGATAGCTGTCTCTAAGTTTTCCTCCTGTTCTCCTCGAATGCGCTCGCTGTAAATCAATCCCAAGTTATTCTGAGTATCCGCCCAGTGTTGGGGATATTCTTCTCGCGTGCGTACTTCAAGGGCGACTTGATAACAAGCGATCGCTACCTCTAAGTTTTCTGCTTTCTCACCCCAAATGCGCTCCCAATAAGCAATTCCTAGATTATTTTTCGTCGCGGCCCATTGTTCTGGAAAATCCCCACGAGTACGCACTTCCAACGCTGACTTGCCGCAGCGAATAGCTACCTCTAAATTATCAGTTTTTTCTCCCTCAATTCGGTTGCGATAAGCATCTCCCAAGTTGCTTTGAATGTTGGCCCATTCTTGAGGAAAATCTTGCCGAGTATAAACTTCTAACGCAGCCTCATAATACTGAATTGCTCTCTCTAAGTTGCCGGCTCTATTTCCGCAAATTCGATAGTAGCAAGCATTACCCAAATTTCCTTGATTCATTGCCCAATATTCTGGTAAAACATCGCGAGTAAAAACTCGATCGATCGCTTCATACCCTACCAGAGCCATTTCTTGGTTGACAGCTCGATTGCCTAGTGGAAACTGCGATATAAAGCTACTGAGATTTCCAATAACTGAGGCCTTTTCCAAACCTTTCTCAATGTCTGATAGAGTAGTTTCTGCCCATTCTCGCAGAACCGCTACAAATTTATCGTCCAGTTTGTCTAGATTCTCTTGCAGCCTTTGATACAAGGTTTGTGAGTCACCGTCGGCAGTTGCCTGCAATACCTGCATCAGTAAGGCAAATCGAGCATCTTCATCGTGATTTGAAGTCAAATCTAATGCGGAGTATCCTATTACTCCAGTTAGTTGATGAGCCAGATCGCTTAAAAAATCGGCTGCATTTTGCTCGCCGTTCTCTTTCAAAACCTCAATCACCTGAGCGATCGCCTGTAACAATTCCCTATCGATTAAATCTGGGTGGGCTTTCAAAATTTGCGATTCCTCGCCACTAGGACAATTTAGCAGCGATTGAATGAGATTCAGATAAGCGTCTTGACGTTGTTTGTTTATCATTGACCTATAGCACAGAAAGCTGCCCAGTGAAAGGGTAATTCAAAAGGTTTATCGTTGTCAGACATTTTATTTAGCTTACGGCGCAGACTCATGCTGAGAGTTGCATCTATGTGAAATTGATTTTCTACACTCCATACTAGCAGTTCTTTTTTGGTAATATCTTTAAGCCAAAGTTGAGCTTGATTGAGCGCCAAACCCACAGCCAAACCTTTTTGTAGGTTCTGATAAAACCGAATCATCAAAAAAGTAGTCGATAAGTCATTCACCCTCCAAAGAGAACTAACAACACTAGAAGCACCTGCATAAACGAAACCACTGGGCAAACCAATATATTCGTCGCTAGTATTCCGAAAATCAATCAATCCGGTTTCGCAAGCAGATAGAGTGACGAGGCGACATTGTTCTAGATTTAGAGTGAAAATGCTATCTAAAGTTAGACACTTATTGAGGTCAAATACACCACCATTTGTCAAACTGAGATAGTTTTCTGCATCGGATTGTGTGGGTGTAGAATTTAGCTCGGCATTGGCTAGAATGAGGGCTGATTTGCGAGGTTCGCTTCCGTTAAAGTAGCCGTGACAGCTAAAGTGGGCGCAGTGAACAGTATTAAGAGAAGTATCATCAACAGCTTCTTTAGTTGCTATTTTCTGTTTGAGCAGATTACTGGTACTGAAATAGCTTTGAATGGTTTCAACTTCAAGATCGGTATAAGAGAGGTCGCCTGTGGGGTTTTGAACGGCAAATAGATGAGTAAATTCGGGGCGTTGTCGGTTTTGGGCGAGTTGCAACAGTTGACAGCTAGGTGCATAGCTGAGTCCTCCAGGAAATCTGTCAAAAAGACTGGAGTTTTCTATAAGTGGTAAACCATGAAGTGGTAACAAATGCAAGTAGCGATGGGGAATTAGAATTAACCGATCGCACTCTGTTGGAATTTGCTGAATAATTTCATCAATGTGCAGAATTTTTGCCAACAGATGTAGGCGGGTAGTTAGACGGCGCTCCCAGTGCGATTGTTTGTTACTATAGGCTTTCAGATAGCTGTTTGCCCAATTTGCTAATTTCTTCGGGTTTATTAAATCGGGTGATAAAACGATGGGTTGTTGGGTTTGGTTGGTAATAATAAAGACGAGCAGCTTATCGGTTGTAATGTAAAACTCAACAATTGCAGTGCGATCGCTCAGAGCTAACCGGCATGGGTCAAACTGAAAACCAGAACCGATGCGCAGATATCGATCTTGCAATTCGTTGCGCTGCTGTCGAAGCTGTTGGAGCTGTTGGGCTAAAGCAGTTGGATCTTCTGCGGTGGCATTTTGAAGTTCGTACTGACCGCTGACGATTTCGTCTCGAAGTCGATCTAGTTCAGCGACTACTTCTGTGCAAAAGATAGTGTGGCGATAGCGTGTGAGGATAAGCTCAACTAAGTTTCGGGTTTTGCTGCGCTCAACGTATTCTATTGCTTCTGTAGCATTGTCCAGTTTTAGACAAACTTCCACCATACACCCATAAAGGTTATTCCAATCTTCAGCTAACTTCTGTTTATCTTCTTCTCTATCAGAGCCATAAGTAATTTCATTTCGTAGGGACTCAATACTATTAATAGCAGCGAAAAAAGCATTGTATGCCTCAATCCACTGACTCGCTTCTCGGTAGGCTATACCCAGACAAAATTGCGTGTTTATATGGTCTTGGGGGAAAGCTTCATAAGTGCGTACTTCTAATGCTCTACAAAAGCAAAAAATTGCTGATTTCAATTTTTCTTTGTCTATATCTTTGCTTTGCTTGCTGTGGTGGTAGGCTAAATAATAAGCAAGCCCCTGATTTTGCTGGCTTTCTGCCCAATATTGGGGAAAAACTTTGCGGCTGAGTACCTCCAAAGCAGATAAAGAATAGCAAATTGCCTTTTCTAAGTTTTCTTGCTTGTCTCCTTGGATTCGGTAAGTGTAGATTAAACTTAAACTATTTTGACCTCTTGCCCATACTTCGGGAAAATCAGAACGATTAAATACTTCCAAGGCTATAGAAAGATAAGTAATGGCTTCTTCCCGATTTGTTGATTTATTTCCCCGAAGGCGATGAAGGTAAGCAGCACCGAGATTGTTTTGAACCTTTGCCCACTCTTGGGGAAATTTTTCGCGTTTAATAGTCTCCGAAGCAGATGATAAGTAATGGATGGCTTTTTCTAAATTATCAGCTTTGTCTCCTCGGATACGGTGAGCGTAAGCATTACCAAGATTAATTTGAGTTTTTCCCCAATCGTCAGGAAAGTATTCATAGCTGTATACCTCTAAAACAGCTAAACCATATTTGATGGATTTTTCTATATTTTCTGCTTTTTCTCCTAAAATGCGATTTCGATATACCTCACTTAGATTGGTTTTAATATTTGCCCATTCTTGTGGAAATTCTGTTTGGGTGTGTACATTCAAAGCTTCATAAAAACATTTAATTCCTAATTCTAAATTTTTTGCTTTCTGTTCCTGAATGCGTTCGAGATATGCAGTTCCTAAACTATTTTTTGTCAAGGCCCATTGTTTTGGATACTCGTCCCTATTTTGAATAATTAAAGCTCCTAGGTAATGGTTAATTGCTAATTCTATATTCTCTGACTTGTTACCTCGAATGCGTTCGCAGTAAGTATTACCCAGATTATATTGAGTGGTTGCCCAATTTTGTAAAGATTTTGTGTCCCAAAAAATTTTAGCTGCAATCTCGTAGCCTGTGATAACAATTTCTATATTTTCTGCTCGCTCTCCTAGTTCAAATCCAAATAAAAAGTTACTGAATAGTCCAATATCCGCTGCTAATTCATGTGCTGCATTAAGATTTATTTTTTGTAAGATAGAGCTTGTCCATGATTTTAATAAGGACACAAAAGTATTATTAAGTTTATCTACATTATTTTGAAGTAATAAGTATAAAAACTGCTGGTCGTAGCTAACATGATGAGCTGCGACAAAAACCTGCTTGATTAATGATAGATAAGCAGACTGCTCTGATGAAAGCTGGATTGCATCAATTAATCTAGTAGCAATATTCATTAAAAAATCAGCTTCATGGAGATGTCCTCTTTTTTTTATAATTTCAGCTTCTTGCTCCAGCTTCTGTATCAATCCAGCATCAATTAAATGTGAATTTTTCCTCAAAATCGCCTCCTCTAGCTCAGCAGGACTAATGAGTAACTGGTGAATCAAATTTAGATACGCTTCTTGGCGTTGTTTATCCATAATCATTGACCTATCGCACAAAATGCTGCCCAATAAAAAGGAGATTGAAACGGCTGTCAATTCTGCCTAAACCTTCGTTGCAGCGACATCTTTAGTGTTGGATTTAACGACAACTGTTGTTCCTCCATCCACTGTTGTAACTCATCTCCAGTAGCGTCTCGCAACCAGCGTTGAGCTTGATTAAGCGCCACCGCGACGGATAATCCCTGTTGCAAATTATCATAAAACTTGGTTATTAAGAATGTCGTGGATATATCGCTGACTTCCCAAAGGGAACTTACAACGCTGGGAGTACCAGCGTATAGAAAACCACTGGGCAAACCCGTATATTCATCACTGATGCTATCAAGCTCGCTTAAACCTGTTTCGCAAGCTGAAAGAGGAACAAGGCGTGTCTGCTGCAAGTCGAGCGATAAAATTTCTGCTATGGCAAACAAAATCTGGCTCAATCTTTTTCTGGGCAATCGGAGGCGCTTGTTGCAACTCACTTCCCGCTTATTGCTATTCAACTGACTCGAATTCTCGGGAAAGTTGATAATCGGCAAGGTAGCGATCGCGTCTATGAGGTCTCTGAAGGTAACAGGTTCAAGGGCTGTCATAACATCGCGCCACTAAGAAAATTATTAGCCACTAATCTAATTATACTATTGTTTGATTCTACCTGCAACCTTTTTGGCTGGCTGGTTCCATCCTGAAGAACAAGTCATCAATATTCTCCAATAGTTCTTTTACTTCCCGGTGTGGTTCGATTTGGAGACGTTTGTCGATCATCGCACCTCGCTGACGAAAGCAACTACCCCTTTACTATACCAGTCTGCTGCAACCGGACTTGATATCAACGCGATTGGGCGGGATATCAAAAAACTGATAGCCTAGCCCGAGTTGGGCTTTGAAAATAATCCGTCAAATATAAATTCCAATTGATTGATTTAAGGAGATGTCGCGCTGCAATTTCTTTATCAAGAAATTGACCTGAAAACCTATCCAAACAAATCTGTTGCAGTCGATGCACAGTTGAGAACTCATGTCAATCTCAAAAGGAAAGCGAGATTTGATTTCGACCCTGCCACTAAAACAGTTGAAGGATATGCCGCCTGCAATTGAATTGCCTGCCAACTTTGCCAAAATTCATCCCCCGCGCTTTAACTGTGGCGAAATGGTGCGCTGGACGGGTGTTAGCGAAGAAGCTGACAGAGGAATGGTTATCGGCAAATTTTACAACTACGAACAGCGTCAGCGTTGTTGGATGTGGTGTTATATCATTTGCCTTACTCCTGATTCCAAGAGTGCAAAGTGGTGTCAGTTTGATACTGCCTGGGAGGAAGATTTGGAGAAGTTTGAGGATGATAAAAAAGCAGCAGACTTTGACAGATAGAGAACGCAATTTGATTGCAGTTTACAGTGAATGCCAATTGCGAATGACACCGAGGCAGTTTTATGCAAAGTGGGGAGTGAGTTATGAGGAAATTGCTTTTATTTGTTCTCGTTCTGATTCTACAGTGCGGGGTTGGTTTAGAAAGGGGGAAAATCGCCGATTCCCTACTGCTGTCGATTTGCGTCATTTGGCTTTAATGGATTTTCTGCTGGAGCATTTTGAGGAAATTCCAGAGGGATTGGTGGCTTTCCTGTGTCCGCCTTGCGAAGAGAATAGCCTGGATTAATGGCGCGTATAACGGAAAGACTGTTTAGGGCAACGACTGTATACGTTGTCGCAATCATATACTGCTGACTTGTTCTAACAGTTTTGTTGGCTGCTATACATCAAGCTTTTTCAGCATCAAAAAATAATTTGAGCTTGTCTTAGCACAAACCTTGTCAAATATCAATGTCACCGTGACCTGTCTTTGACAAGATTATTCAATTACTGTCTTGGCAAGCAATGAAACAAGAGCACAATCTGTTACTTTTACTGCTGAGGTACTAAAATGACCTACTCTGAAAAATTGCACCCGTGGTGTATCATTAGCCTGCTTCCTAATTGTCAGCGTGTTATTGTGGCACGATTTCGTAAGAGAAACGATGCAGATGATCATCTACGGGTTTTGCAGCGATTAGTGAAAACGCGCACATTTGTGATTATTTTTGACATGCAACCAAAGCCTACTGTGCCTAAAGAATAACGGCGAATGCAGCGAAGGTTTGAATTTGAATTAATCGAGATACCTGCGTTAGTTGAACAAACCGACTTTCCAGCGATTTCTCCCAGCGACAGAACCTACTGATAGCTGGGAGAATTTTTTATATATTTTACCGATCATCTACTAACTACAACTTTTTATCATAGTGTTGATTTACGCTCTAAAGCGATCGCATTTGTACGGATAGTTACAATTGCATAAGTAAATATGCTCTGATTGATAGCTGTGCAATCGTAGATGTGGCTAATAGTAATATAGCTTGCGAGCGCAATAGAGACAAGTGCGACCGCATCTTGTCGGACAGATAATTAATGGGAATTAATTAAGAAATTTCTTGGGAAACACGCTTACCGTTAAAACTTTACAAAAAATAGATCGTTAAAAGCAAGGCCGCGATCGCGGCAATTTTTGAGAATAAGCTGCACTTGCTTGTACTGCGAATCCAGCCATGACCCAAATAGAACCAAATTCCGAACCAACTGGAGAGGATATTCCACTTTCAGCTACTCAAAAAGTGGGTGAAACCATCAACAAAACTGAGAACACTTCACAGAGTCCTGACTTACTTGATGAAGGAGAATCAGAACCTTATGAATTCAATTTTTGTACAATCAAAATCCACATTGTTATGCGACCAGACGATGGGCATCCAGAAGGGCGAATCGTAGAAATTACAGCAACGAGCCATGACGACTTACCACTATTAGTACAAGTTAGAGAAAACTCGATTGGAGCTTGGCCAAACCATTTACAAGAATTGCTCCAGCGGTTAGCCTCTAACCTACCTAACCGAAAAGTGAGCGCTCAAATTCGTTCTTCTGTTGCTCAACCCCGGAAAAAAGCCAAACCAAATCTTCAAAATCCTGCTAACCACCCCGTCAACAAAGGTGAAGCTGGAGTACAAATCCCCCTGTTTTAAAGAGGTAACAATGAGTCTAATAGAATATGAAGGCAGGCAAATCGAACTGCCCAACGAAATTACTGCAAATGATGAAAAATTGCTAGAAGTCCTACTTCCTTACTTCCCTGAATTAAGCTCCGCTACAATTGAACGAAAAACAGGTCAACCCATTAAAATCATCAAACAAGCCAAGACAAAGGGTGTAGAAGAAGATTGGAAAAAAGAACTATGCGTACTGCTCACTCCCCATTCCCCACTCTCCTCACTTATGGCAGCACCAGAAGAACCGAATCAAGCTGTCCAACTCACTTGGGCTCTCCAATGTGAATCTATCAACGGTTATGTTACTCCGCTAACCTTAGCAAGTCGCACTCAAGAAATCTCTCAAGCAATAGCGAGAGGTGAACAAGAACTACAGCGATTTAAAGCAACTCTCAAACAACTGCAACTTGCGCCAGCTATTGCACATCCCCAAATTCCCCTGAATTTTTAATGCCTGCAACCATTTTGTCTGTGTCGCAAGCCATCGCTGGTTTGCGACACTCCTACCCAGTAACCAAGCCAATTGAAGCGATTGAATTTCTCCAGCAAACGCTTAATAGTATTCAAATACTAAACCTTTACCAACACTTTTTTCCAACTGAATTTACCACCAGTACCAGTTCTATTTACTCTGATAGTCCTGACATTCATAGCCCCCGCGAATTAGAATTTTTCAGTCGGCTTGACGAAACAGAACTTATCCCTATCAGCCCCTGGCAATTAGAAATAGCCCAAGAAGAACGCCTCGACGAACTCCTGATAGAGCCTTGGGGGTTAGATTGGTTGAGCTATGAAGATTATGATATTGAGTCATTAGCCCCTGAGTGGCAAATCTTGCTGCCTCTAACTTCTAAAGGACTAGATTGGCTAACTGAAAATGACGCACAAGATTGGTATGAAGAGGAATTTAACGTTTTATTTTCTCACGTTTTACCACCCGATAGTATCAATTATCTGCAATTCCAAGAGCTTTGCTCTCTGGCTGACTTTCCCATAAAATCGGTGCCAATTGTACTAAGTTTCCTCAGTTATTCAACAGGTAACATTTGGCTAGACGGCTGCACTCAAGACGAGTATCAATTTAGAGAATGGACAGTCGAAAACTTGATATCTTTATCAGCGCAATGGCAAAGTGCTAAAGAAGTAATAACCCAAGCTCAACAGGTTATCGACTGGCTTGCTACTGACCGCCCTCGACGTTTTCAGCAAATTCTTGAACTCTGGAACAAGAGCACTTTGTCAATTTGAATTACCTATGAATCCAAATAATTACGATTTAAACTCTCAAGTCTAAAAATGCTGAGCTCCCCGCTTAAGCGTATTCATTGTGAAGCAGCAACCGCTAGTGCGGTTGTAGCTGTTGGAAATTGAGGTCTTAACCATGACTGAAACTCTAACAACAACCGAAAGAATTGCACGTCTCAATGACCAGTTGCGTCAAGGAAATACCAAAATTGGTGAAATTCGGATCACTCAAACTGTAAAAGCTCTTCCTCCTGAATACCAACAAAAATTACTGCAATTAGTAAGAGATTTTAACAGTTTTGAATCGGGCAACGACCCCTACGGAGAACGAGATTTTTTTGCCATTCAACTGGATAGCAAAAACTACTTTTTCAAAATTGATTATTTTGACAGAAAAGCTTGGCTGGACAACCAAGAAGTGAGTTCAGAATGCCCAGAAAACTCGGATAAAACTTGGAGAGTTGCTACCCTAATGAAATCGAATGAATACTAATTTTCAAGTAGGAGCTAACCTTACCTATCGGGTTAGCTCTATAACCTCTATCAATTTTAAGCTATTATGTATGCAACATTTGTCAGGAGAAGCCTTCCGTGAAATTCTGCAAATAGCTCCCCGACAGCTAACAGAAATTGATGCTGAATTACTGTTCATCAAAGAACAATACCTGTTCCATTATCGAGAAGGGACAAAGGAACACTACAAACTACTCTCCTCTGTCAGTTTGAGAACTGCATTTTCTCACGAGCCAATTGATACAGGTTGGATGCCTCCAGGAGTCATAAGGTGGGGAACTAATTCTCAAGGAAATTGGGTAGTAAAATTCATACCTCCTGCTCAATATAACCTCCATTTTGATGATATTGAACCGATTACTATTCCGCTAACCGCTTTGGTATTGGTAGGACAGAACACTCAATATTGGGTATGGGCAACTGATGTCGCCACCTTCAACCCAGAGGCGAAAGCTTACCATACTCCCTTACCAAATATCCACCCAAACGGTTTAATTTGCTGGGGACAAAATACTCCCCCGGTTGCTTCAACTCAAACCATTGATATTGCTTGGCAAACTTTCATCACTACTCCTTTCAATGCTGACTTATCCAGCCAAAAAAGCCGAAAGTTTCCCCAAGATGTCAGAGAACATCTGAAAAGTTTAGCCTTGAGAAAAAGGCGTTCCTATCCTGTTAAAGATTTAGTTGAAAGCAGGTGCAACCAGTCAATTAACTCTTTAATAGAACACCTTTTATTGATTGCTAACCCTATCTAGGGATTGCACTCAACATTTTTCTTTCAACCGCCAAGTTTAAGTTAATGCTAAAACTTTTTAACCACATTCATGCCTCTATTCCCTTGCCTCCCATTGCTACTGGAGTATTCTGCGAATACGTTACAGCTTCTAACGGCGTGTTTGTGCGTTCAGTTCGCCCCGGACTAGAGGCAATGATTCCTGTTGCAAATTCAGCGCCCAATACTATCAAAGGGTTGCCATCTATAGAACCGTACTTGCACCTTGACACTCGTTCAGTACCATTAGAATTAGTCCTTTCTATGTGTACAAAATCTGCATTTAGCAAAGATAATAGTGGGAATCTCACAGAGATTTTATTTCACCTATCCCTTGACAGCCGCAATCAATGGCAACTGACAATTCCACTCCAAACAACTACACGAACAAGCTGCCAACCTCTTGATAATTTATCCTGCTCAACTGCCTTAATTGAATGCCACTCTCACGGAGAAATGCCTGCTTTCTTTAGCAGCACAGATGATGCTGACGAGCGGGGTTTTCGCCTCTATGCAGTATTGGGTAAAGTTAATACCTTGACTCCTGAGATTTTAGTCAGAATCGGAATTTTTGGACACTATAGCTTAATTAAAGCTAATTCTGTATTTGAAGAGCCATATTTTATCACCGATGCTTACCAAAACTCCCTTAAACCTTGACTTTGAGTACGCCAATTCTACCCCTCTCCTCATCAAAGATTACTCTCACCTACACTTGTGGCTCGTTGGCTGTGGGGGCACTGGCTCTTATGTAGCTGAAAGTTTAGCACGATTAGCTTACGTTTTCAAACAACGTGGTAAAAATGTCAATGTTGCCTTTGTTGACCCTGACATTGTTGAAGAGAAAAACTTGGGAAGGCAGAGATTTTGTCAATCTGAACTCGGATTGAATAAAGCCGCTACTCTTGCTTTGCGTTACAATCTTACCTGGGGGCTAGAAATTAGTGCAATTCCTGACTATTTTGACCCCAAATTGGTAAAATCATACTGGAATGATTTGGTAATTATCACTGGCTGCGTTGACAATAGTGCGGCTCGTCGTTCCCTCGGCAAAACACTAGAAAGTAACCGCCACTCTGATATTCCAAGAATCTGGTATCTTGATGCTGGCAATAACTTTGATAGCGGTCAAATTCTACTAGGTAGTCATAATTGTGGTGAGGGGTTAATTACTCACCTAGATCAATTTGAGAAAACAGGCATTATGGGAGCGTTACCCTCTCCTATTTGGCAGTGCCCCAATTTGAGAGAATCCCAGCCTGAAGAACTGGCAAATACCTATTTATCTTGTGCTGAGTTAGCCACTATTAACGCTCAGAGTCTCACAATTAATCAGGCGATGGCCTCCATTATTGCTGACTATTTATTCCGTCTCACTTTGACGAATGACTTGCGGAGGTTTGCCACTTTCCTTAACCTTAAATCTGGTTCTATGCGCTCGGAATTTATCAGTTTTTCATCTCTTAAAAGGTTTGCAAGAGAGGGAGGGGGAAGGGGAAGGGTGGAAAAAGGAAGGGAAGAGGAAGGGGAAGGGTAGAAAAAGCTGATTATTTGGGGAATCGTTTACATAGTTGCGTTTTAAAGCGCCGACTTACTTAGGCGTAAAGAGCGATCGCTAATATATTTCAACAACAAAATAGTTGGCAGTGCCTGTCCCATACCTTACCGCTCTTATTGATGTATTTGGGCTTCAGTCGCGATCATCGCCGTCGTTCCTTATTCTATATCAATAAGGTTTGAACTGCGGGTAAGCAGTATGCTCAATATTCATGGGGGGTGGATATTTTTCGTCTGGACGCATTAGTCACGGTTTGCGATCGCAAAACCATTGCTTGCTACCAAGAGAGAACAGCCATAACCAGTCACAACAGGCAAAGGCACGAACAGCACAAAAAAGCAGTAAAGGGACATGAAATTGCAGGCGTTTGCCGGATATTTTCGGATAAAAACAGGTAGAGGCCAGTCCCTGCAAATGTCTGTATTCTCACGCTCTTTTGTACAGTACACACCTGATTTTGTACAGCAAATGACTGACTTTAGTGCTCCCCAAAAATTAACGGGACTTAAACAACTTTTAAGCCCAAACAAAACCCCAACTGGCTTTATATGCAGCTTGAACGTCCATATTTTGTTGTAGCCAGCGCACAAATCTATAAGATATAGCTGTTCTCAAAGCTTCTAAGACTTCAGTAAAATGTTACTTTTATATCACAGATAGATGGCTAGTTTACCCAAGGTTTATTCCCGATAAAGACCAAATTATCTATAAAAGTTACATGACCAGACTAGAGGGCGAGAATACGCGACTACGACATTACGCACAATGTCATCACTTTGGTATAATTGTGAGAGTATGAGTGCGATATTTGGAGACATTACTACCGTGAGCGTGGCGTTTGGCAGAATTCTATTGAGCTTACACTTTCCAGCAGCGATCGTCCAACAATCTTAAAATCTGTGCAGCAACTCGAACTTTTTCCGCAACCCAAACCCAGCTCCGCTAAATCTCCTCAACTAACGATGAGTTCTGAAGCGCTGCATTCTTGGAAACAACGTATTTTTGAACACCAACAATCTGAAGGCGTTGACCAACCGCGACAGGGAAGTCTATTCGAGCTAGCGCCAAATCCCTGTGACTCCAACAACATAGACCCCTTTGCCCTGGAATTGCACAATCTCTCTTTCTGCGAGAAACCGGATTGGGGCGATTCCAATTGTCTCTATTTTGTCATCGATAATGCGCTTCCATTGCTCCTCTACGTGGGTGAAACAGAGCGCACTCCCAAACAAAGATGGACGAACCACTACTGCCACAGCTACATTGGCAATTACATCGAACTGCACCGACGTTATTCCCTGGATGTGGCTGTAGCCATAGCATTTTGGTACGGCGCACCGAGCAATCGCCAACAGCGGCTGCAACTGGAATTGGAGCTTATTTATAAGTGGAAATCACCTTTTAACAAAGAATGCTGGCAATATTGGGGACAGCCTTTTGGTAAGTGAAACTGCTGCAATTTGGTATTTTAAACCACATTCCGGTTCTTCCTTACTTGGTATGCTAAACATACCTGTCCGCTAGCCTAAAAGCTTCGCTAGGTAATAAGTGTAGTCATTATTTTTAGCGTTTGAGGCTAAGAATACGGGCGATCTACGGCTAGAACCCTTATTGTACAGCAAGCGTTATGATGCTTAATTACAAGTTAAGCATCATATGTAATGAAGAGCCAAATAAATGAACACCGATTCTGAAAAGAAAGATATTGTTTTAATCGTAGATGACAACTCTAATAACTTAGGGGTACTTTATAATTTGTTGGATGATGCCTCCTTTGAGGTTTGGGTGGCACAAGATGGAGAAAGTGCTATTGAAAAGGTGGGCTATGCACTCCCTAATTTAATTTTGTTGGATATAATGATGCCGGGGATAGATGGGTTTGAAACTTGCGATCGCCTGAAAGCAAATCCTTTAACTGCTGACATCCCCGTGATTTTTATGAGCGCTCTGTCTGACACCGTTGATAAGGTTAAAGGTCTGTCTTTAGGGGCAGTGGATTATATAACTAAACCCTTTCAGCAAGAAGAAGTTTTAGCTCGCGTTAAACTGCATCTAAAATTGCATTTTTTGACTCAGAAAATTGAAAAACAAAATCAGGAACTAGAGCAGCGCGTACAAGAACGAACGGCTGAATTATCCCAGGCTTTACATAACTTACAACAAACTCAAGTTCAATTAGTGCAAACTGAAAAAATGTCCAGTTTGGGCCAGTTAGTGGCTGGCGTTGCTCATGAAATTAACAATCCAGTTAGTTTTATTTTCGGGAACCTTACTCACATTTCTGAATATATAAAAGAATTGATTGCCCATTTGAAGCTTTATCAACAAAGTTATCCCAATCGCCTCCCTCAGATTTCCGATCATGCTGAAGAAATTGAGCTAGATTACCTGCTAGAAGACTTGCCAAATGTGATTAGTTCAATGAAGTTAGGAGCAGATAGAATTAGCAACATTAGTGTTTCTTTGCGAAATTTTTCGCGGATGGATACATCAAATAAGGTAGCTGCAAACATTCACGAAGGGCTAGATAGCACTCTTTTAATTTTGCGCCATCGGCTGAAGGGAAGTGGCGATCGCCCCGCGATTGAGGTGGTTAAAGAATACGGCAATTTACCGTTAGTGGAATGCTATGCGGGACAGTTAAATCAAGTTTTTATGAATTTGATTGCCAATGCAATTGATGCCTTGGAAGATAAAATGGTAAATTCCCAATCCGCAAAATCTGCTAATTGTAAGATTACAATTAGCACAGAATTAGCAAATAATAATTTAGTAAAAATTCACATTGCTGATAACGGTATAGGTATCGAAGAGACAGTAGCTTGTAAACTATTTGAAGCTTTTTTTACAACCAAACCAGCAGGGAAAGGTACAGGCTTGGGATTGAGTATTAGTTATCAAATTGTGGTAGAGAAACATGGAGGAAAAATCACTTGTACTTCCACACTGGGTCAGGGTACTGACTTCACTGTTGAAATCCCAATAGAGCAGTCATAATTGCCGATTGTGGTAACAAACAAGCCCAATATTTTACTTGTGTTTTTGTCAAACATAAGATCACATTAATATCACGCTGGACTGTTCTATGATGCGCTTAACTGCTTCTCACTCTAGAAAACTCCCCCTCCGCCTTGTTCTAGTAGGGCCATTTTTACTGCAAATTTTTGCGGCTGTGGGGTTAACAGGATGGCTATCATTACGCAATGGTCAGAAAGCTGTTAACGATGTTGCTGCTCAGTTACGGGGGGAAATTAGCAATCGCATTGAGCAGAACCTGGGGACTTACCTTACGAGCGCTCATCAAGTCAATCAAAGCCTCGCGGCTACTATTAATGTTAACTTGTTGGACGTGCAGAATCAGAGAGATTTGGAGCGTCATTTGTGGCATCAGCTTCAAGTTTTTGATTCAGTAAGTGCTATTTATTTTGGCAATCCTCTCGGAGGAATAGTTGTAGCCCAGCGTCAAGATAATGAGAAATTATATATTTACACAACAGAAAGATTTGTTAGTGGCAAGTTAGTCTGGTACTCTACAGATAGCTTTGGCAATCGCAAAAAGCTGGAAAAAATTATTCCTGCTTTTGACGCGCGAAATCGACCCTGGTATAAAGCAGCGGTTGCAGCAGGAAAACCCAGATGGATCGATCCTTTTCTTGTATTCGGAAGTCATCATTTGGGAATTACTGCTAGTCAGCCAGTCTATGACTCAACTGGTAATTTGATAGGTGTTTTAGGTGCGGAGCTACTTGACAGTCAAACCCGCGACTTCCTACAAAGTTTAAAAATTGGTAAGTCTGGAAAGACATTCATCATGGAACGCTCAGGACTAATTGTAGCTTCCTCAACGTCGGAAAAGCCATTTCTAGTTAGTAAGGATGGGAAGGTTGAGAAGCGGATGAAAGCAACTGAAAGTAGCGTGTCTTTGATTCGCCTTTCATCCCAATATTTGATCGATAAGTTTGGCGACTTGAGCAAAATTAATACTAACCAGCAACTCACGTTTGACTTGGGTGGCAAGCACCAATTTCTACAGGTAACACCATTTAAAAACGGTCGCGGTATTGACTGGCTAATTGTAGTTGCTGTCCCCGAAGCGGACTTCATGGATCAAATTAATTCTAACACCAGGACTACGATTTTGCTGTGCCTTTTATCATTATTGCTGGCTGCCATTCTGGGAATTTTTACCTCTGGCTGGATAGCTGAGCCTATTCTGCGTTTGAGGGATGCAAGTAGAGCAATAGCAAATGGAAAATTAAACCAAAAACTAGAGGTCGAATCGATTGGAGAACTGGATATTTTAGCTGAATCGTTCAATCAAATGGTACAGCAATTACAAGAGTCTTTTACTGCCTTAGAAAAAACCAACGAAGAGTTAGAACAGCGCGTTGATGAACGGACTACCGCACTGCGAGAAAGCAAAGCACTTCTCAACCAAACCCAACAGTTAGCAAAAGTTGGCGGCTGGGAAATCAATCTAGAAACTGAAGAATTGGCTTGGACAGAAGAAGTTTACCGCATTTATGAAGTTGATTCAGGTTTTCAGTTAACTATGGCAGCAGCAAAGGCTTTCTATCCATCTGAGTCCTTACAGATTTTGGAACCAGCACTCGAAAGTGCGATCGCAAATAAAGAACCTTTTGATATAGAGTTGCAGTTCGTTACGGGTAAAAAAAATCAGCGATGGGTTCATATTCTCGGTCAACCTCACTACAAAAATGATGTACCTGTCAAATTTAAAGGAACTTTTCAAGACATTACAGACCGCAAAATTGTAGAACTCGCACTCCAAGAAGCTAAAGTTGTCGCTGATGCTGCCAATCAAGCTAAAAGTGAATTTCTTGCTAACATGAGCCACGAATTACGAACACCTCTCAACGGCATTTTAGGTTATGCTCAAATCCTCCAGCGAGATAGCAGGTTAACTCCCAAACAAATTGCTGAGATTAACATCATTTACCAGTGCGGTTCGCACTTGCTTACTCTGATTAATGATATTTTAGACCTTTCTAAAATTGAAGCTAGAAAAATGGAACTCTATCCCACAAATTTCTATTTTCTAGCATTTCTTCAGGTAGTCAGCGAAATCTGCCGCATTAAAGCTGAACAGAAAGGCATTTCTTTAGAATGCCAATTTGATGCTGCACTACCAAGTATCGTTAAGACTGACGAAAAACGCTTACGGCAAGTGTTAGTCAATCTTTTGGGTAATGCTGTTAAATTTACTGATGCAGGTGGCGTTATTTTTAAAGTGGCTGTAGTAGAATCTGTAGCTGTTGAATCAACTGCGATCGCACCGAAAGCTATCCACAAAATCCGCTTTCAAATCGAAGATACTGGCGTGGGAATGACGAGCGAACAAATGCAGAAAATATTTCTGCCATTTGAACAGGTAGGTGAGGCTCGTCGCATGGCAGAAGGAACTGGTTTAGGATTGGCAATTAGCTTAAAAATTATTGAAATAATGGGAAGTAGCATCCTAGTAAGTAGCAAGCCGCAGATAGGCAGCAAGTTCTGGTTTGATTTGAGTTTATCAATGTCTGATGGAAAGGTTTTACCGACAGTACAGCCAACAAGAACTATAGTCGGCTTTACAGGAAACAAGCGCAAAATTCTCGTAGTAGATGATAGGTGGGAAAATCGCTCTGTGATTGTCAATTTGCTCGCACCCATTGGCTTTATAGTTGTTGAAGCTACCAATGGAATTGAAGGTTTAGAGCAAGCTCGCGAATTAATGCCAGATGCTATTATCACCGACTTGGTAATGCCCCAAATGAAGGGTTTTGAGTTGATGCACCGCCTGCGTGAATTGCCAGAATTGAAAGATATTTTAATAATTGTCTCCTCAGCTTCAGTGTTTGAAACTGACCAGCACAATAGTTTAGATGCTGGGGCGGATGCTTTTCTTCCCAAACCTGTAGAAGCTTCTGATTTGTTTAGATTGTTGCACAGACATTTAGGGCTATCTTGGCTCTACGAACAGTTAGTTGAAGTCTTTCCTCCCCCTGCCAAAAGTATTAAACGAGATAGCGCCTTATCGTCGGCTGCGGCTATAGTTCCTCCACCCCCAGAAGAAATTGATATTTTCTATGATTTAATTATGAAAGGCAATTTGAAAGCGATTATCAAACAAGCCGAACATTTAAAAAATTTGGATGCCAATTTTATTCCTTTTGCTGAGCAGTTGTGTGAATTTGCTCAAAAGTTTCAAGAAAAACAGCTAAAGTCTTTTATTAGTCAATACAAGCAAAAGGATTAATTACCGCTGTTTAAAAACACGGTCAGGCAAGCAGGCGCAATGATTCCTCCCAGAGGCGATCGGCGTTGTCCGAGTTGAGAGCATAGGGTGCAACGCCACTGTAGTCTTCGGTTCGCCGAGGCACGATCGCGGCTTCGTTACAATCCTCGAAGTAGCGACCGCCAATGCCCTTCAGCAAGGGGGAGGTTGCCAGCAAAACTGAGGTGGCAGCACCCTGTTCCGGTGTTTTCTGTCGCTCAGGTGGAGTTTTAAGACCGCCAGTGTAGCGCTGGAGGTTGGTGGCGATCGCCCCCGGCATCAAAGCATTAGCCGTAATGCCATCCTTCAACCAGCGTGAGGCTGCACCAACCGCGAAAAGGACAATGGCAGTCTTGGACTGTCCGTATGCTAACCACGGATCGTAACGGCGAAAGGCGAAGTGGATATCATCGAAGACCACTGGCGAGAGCAGGTGTCCGCTAGAACTGACGGAGACGATACGTGCTGCACCAGCCGCTGCCAGTGCATGATGGAGTCCGAGTGTCAGAGCAAAGTGCCCAAGATGATTGGTAGCAAACTGCATCTCCCAGCCTTCGGACGTGTATTGTTCAGGCAATGCCATTACACCAGCATTATTGACAAGGATATGTAATGGTTCATTCCACGCATCGACAAATGTAGCGATCGAAGCTCGATCTGTCAGATCCAGCAAGGCAACGTGAATGTTTCCATTACCCGTAGTAGTAGTGATGTCAGCCGCTGTCTTTTGACCAGCATTGATGTCACGCACAGCCAGGGTCACTTCAGCACCTGTACGAGCGAGTGCCCGTGCTGTCTCGATGCCGATGCCCGATGCTGCTCCAGTGACGATCGCCCGCTTGCCAGAAAGATCGATTCCCTTTACCACCTCGGCAGCGGTGGAATGTTGCCCGAATGGTGTTTTAATCAGTGACATATATGCTCCTTTAAGAATGTCGAGTGATGCCCTTATCAGAAACCTGTGCGATCCAGAAAAGGCGAGAACGCTGGCGATGACCAGCTCAGCGGGAGGCTGCCCTCTACCCGACAGCCGCGATCGAGGTGGAAGCGAAACAATCGCTCTGCTCCCTCGTAGTCATTGATTTGGGCACCTTCCCAAATCACTTCGGCTGTGCCTGTGAGATAGAGCAGGTTGCCGCGGTCGAAATCCACAAATAGCAGTCCTGCCCTTGGATTCAACTCTAGGTTGCCAAAGGTATTAAACTGACAATTGCCAGAGAAGTCAGGAACCAGCAGCGTACAGTCATCATCCAGCCGCACAAAGCCTGATTTGCCACCGCGATGAGAAACATCTACCCCGCTAGCAATGCCTGCCGATGTATTTTGATAAGCGGTTGCAATGAAGAAGGTATCAGCCCCAGCAATCGTGGCACGTTCTTGGGCTCCAAGCATTTGGAATTGATGGATCGATGGCGGCGTTGCTGAATCTCGATTAATTAGCTCAAACATCCGAGTTTGAATATATTTGGGACAGTTGCCAAAGCTTTGTCCCACTTGCACTTCAAAGCGATCCGAGTCCATTGCTGCGACAGTACCGTTCACGCGATTGCGGCGGCGGGTATGGAGTTCAATTCCCAGCAAGCCGATATCGATGCCATCGGCAAGATTATTTGTGAAAGGATCGCCAAATAGGGGTTTGGCGGCAATCTGTAAGGTACGATCGTCGGGCGTTGATACAAAGCCCGGTTTCCCTACCAAAATTGAAGCCCAGGGGCTGCCTGTCACATCCACCGTACCCACAATTATGTAAGAAAGTTGGGAGAAGAACTGGCGAAACTGATCGGGCAGGTATTCCCGAATCATTTGTCGTCCTTGCCTATCCATCTTGGTCTGCGTACCCATTCGATCTTGAATTGCTAGTTCGCCCGCATGAAACGGCGATTCGGTTCTTGTCCAGCCTGGGATTGCCATACGTTACCTCTGTTTTTAAGCTGTGCGGTTCGCCTACAGTCCAGCCATTGGGATATAGCCGGGGAGTTGTTTGATGCGCTCGATCCAAGCTAGGACGCTGGGATAGGGTGCGAGGTCAATCTTGCCATCGTTCGCCAGAGCAACGTAAGGAAAGACTGCGATATCAGCGATGGTGGGGCGATCGAATTCTAACCAGTTGCGCGTACTCAAATGCCTATCTAATTGAGTCAGGATATTCTCTGCTTGCTGGTGTGCGCGTTCGATATTGATACTGGTAGCCCCAAACAAATAATAAAGTCGGGAATGTTCAGGGCCCTGGCGGATTTCTCCAGCAGTTGTCGATAGCCAGCGAACGACTTGAGCCAACGGGAGGGCATCCAACGGCAGCCAGCGATCGCCGCCATGCTGCCGCGCTAAGTACACCAAAATAGCTTGAGCATCAGCTAGTTTGGTATCGCCATCGACCAACAAAGGAACCTGTCCCAATGGGTTGAGTGCCAAGTATTCCGGCGATTTTTGTTCGCCTTTCATTAAGTCCACTTTGACCCATTCATATTCGATATTTAATAGTTCCAGCAACAGTCTTGGTTTGTAACTGTTACCAGACATTTCGTGACCGTAAAGCTTAATCATGATGTTTCTCTTTTGAGTGTAAATATGAGTGATTTAGGAAAGCACTATTTCCTAATTCACTCATATTCAGATTTGTGCCATACCACCATCAACGAACAGTTCGATGCCATTAACAAAGCTGCTATCGTCTGAAGCAAGAAAGACAACGGCTTTGGCAATTTCATCGGGCGTACCAACTCGTCCTAGCGGAATGGTAACGGCTTGACTGTTCACAAATTCCTGCACCTGCTCTTCGCTCAATCCCAAAAGGGTGTAGCCAGGAGTCGGAACCACGCCAGGACTAATCGCATTGACTCTAATTTTGCGTTCTTTGAGGTCGAGTATCCAATTGCGGGCAAACGATCGCACGGCAGCCTTGGTCGCGCTATAAACGCTAAAGGCTGGGGTGCCTACGGTAGAAGCAGTCGAGGCGTTCAGAATAATAGAAGCGCCCTCTGGCAGCAGTGGTAATGCCTTCTGCACGGTGAATAGCAAACCTTTGACATTTGCGTTGAATGTTTTGTCAAAGTGTTCTTCAGTGATCGATCCCAGTGGAGCAATTTCTCCACCGCCCGCATTGGCAAAGATTACATCGAGGTGCCCTTGCTCTTGCTTAATCGCGGCAAACAGGCGATCGATATCCGCGAGATTTGATACATCACCCTGAACGGCGGTGACATTTTTGCCAATCTGCTTCACCGCAGCATCGAGGTCGTTTTGACGCCGACCCGTGATAAAGACGTAAGCTCCCTCTGCTACAAACCGTTGGGCAGTCGCGAGTCCAATCCCACTGTTCCCACCTGTTACCAGTGCAATTTTGCCTGTAAGTTTACCTGACATAAGATTCCTCCATTTTACGTATTTCGTCTGTACTGAGAGAGGGTTAAGATATTATTACTTGCTTTACGCCAATAGTTCGGACAGTTTTTTAACGATCCTGTAAGCCGAGGGCGAGGAAGCCCTGCCATTTTTAACGAATTTTAGGCAACAAGGGCGCTCGACTTAAACATTGAAAAAATAGTTTACCATATAGCCAGTCTGGGTTTCGGACACTCCACTATATCTAAAACTGTCCGAACTATTGATATATGAACAATCAGCCACCTCCGAATCAAACATGGATCGATTTGAATTTCAGCTAGCAATGCTGCAACAAGGAGCACAGGAACTAGAACAAAAAATAGCTAACTTCACAACAATCCTGATGCAATTAAAAACTGCTGCACTTACCATTTGGGTAGCGTTGATTGGTTGGGTGTTTGCCAACAAAATAAATGCGTTAGTTCCGCTGGGATACGTGATAATATTTGGTTTTTGGTTTTTAGAAGCGACCTATTGGAGGGTGCAATTGTATTATATGCTAAGAGCTGCTGCCGTTACCGAATTCTTGAATGATGAAAGGGCTTTAGAGGAAAGTTTTGATACCCGTTCCATACCGGAAGGACTCGTTCACCCGCTCGGTTCTTTGAAAATCTTTAAGATGCCTTCTTTAGGGAGAGCTATGTGCGCTCCATCAATCTATATTTTTTATACCTTTTTGTTGGCTGTTAATTCGATCGTTTGGTTGATAACTTTTAAAACAGCCTTCTAACTCGGCAATATCCGAACGTGCGATCGATCGAACATTATCTTTCTTCCCAACTAACTAGAAGTAACCGCATCTCCACCGATCAATGAAAAAGTACCTCAACCTCTTTACCGCCGTCATCGCATCACTCAAGCCTAAATCCAAAATACCCGTAATCGACACTTATGGTGAATCCACGCTTAACCAAGACGAGCAGCAAACTCTCATGGAATGGCTCTTTGCTAGTTTGATGGGCGTTGGTTACTTCAGTAAAGCTCACCTCATCTGGGACGATAATCAGGATAGGGAACGAGAGATTTTTACCGCATTGATGAGAAACGAGCCGATATTCCTGTACCGCCAAGGAGCGCGACCTTCACCAATTGTTGAAGGATATGGCTGGCGACTGATTGGCGAACATCCGAGTTTGCGGGTGTATCAGTTGGAGGTGGAAGTTGAGGGAGATTGAGGGCGACTGAAGGCGATCGGTAGCTTATGCGTGATATCTCAACCATTACCTAAATTACTTTGATAGAAACCTTACCTTTTATTGTGGAGCGGTACAAAGCGCAACTCCTATTGTTGTTGATATCTCAATGCCAACTGCTTCCCCAATAAATATTTTTTGTTGAGAGATTCCTGTATACTGCAAGTGGATGCTCGCTAAATCTCTTTCTTGATGCAGGTAAAATGCTCGAATTCAGAATTAGTTTAACCGTGTTGTGTGTGTGGTTTTTTTTATTCAGTGGCAATACTTATTCAATAGCCAAGCAAAAACCTAAATGGCTCAGAATAATCACAGATGAAAACCAAATAGCCAATTATTTAGACGTTGCCTCTCTTGACTCCAGTAAACCGCAAAAGTTTTATACTTCAGCGAGGATATTTCCCCGCGCAGCGGTCAATAATAGGGAAATGCCCCTACGCCGTCCTTATCACGGAGAAAGATGCCCTTGCTCTTACGATTTTGCTATAAATGAATCGCACTGCGGCGGTCGTGCCAGCGGTAAAACTACTTGTTTTACACCTAAAGGAGCTGCTTCGTTATTAATTTCAAATTCAGTAAACTGCAAAACGAAAGTCCGCAGTATATTGAACATTGACATCTACGATAAAAACAACAAGCAAATTACAACCTATTCCGCAGAAACTATAACGGGCGGTGCGTATCCCGCAGCCGTAAAAGTTAGCGACCGAGCAGAGCTGAGTGTTATTAAAGCTGTTTGCAAATAAGACGCGATAGAACGGATGGCGCGGAAAAACTCGGACAGAAAGTAAAGTCAATCCAAGTTTTTGTAGCAATTAAATTACAGTTCCTCATCCCAGCATTTTACTGGGGCTAGATGACTTATTTGAGTTTCAAAGCTCTGGATTGCACTTGAATCAGCAGCCTTTCAGCAGTTTGTTGAATGGCATCGTCCGGGTGTACATCCTGAATGTCGATAAGCCGAATAGCCGTATCCTATTACGGTTAACCAACTTCCACTAGCAACAAACATCACGCAATCTCTATCAGCAGGCTTAAGCAGCCTGCCAGTGAATATGTTTCAAAAGTTGGAGGAAAAGATTGGTTTAGACTTTTAGACTGATTGCGTAGGTTGTCGCCTTCCGCCCCGCCGATCGGTGTATAAGTGACCGTCAAACCTTGCATAAATAGGTCTTTTAGAAACGATGCCAAACGCCGCAGATACCAACATTGCTCAGGCTGTGCGACAGGTGGCTCATCCGCTTACAGTTGCAGCCTCAGATTGCGATCGATATTTCTTCAAACTCCACGCGCTCGACCGACGTTCGCTCGACATTGCGCCAGGAGCAAGTTCGGAAGATGTTTTGCAAGCGGTTGACGCTCGCGTGTTAGATGCAGCGGAATTGATGGGGCGATACGGCAGAGCAAATTTTTAAACGGGAAATTTTCTATGTTTGACGCATTGCAGCGAGGACTGACGCGCCGCACACTGTTGAATCGAACAGGTCTGGGGTTATTGGCGACGGTAGCGACCGGAATCATCTACAAACCTTTACGAACGCTGGCACAAGCGGCTCCTGCCCCTTCCGAGGAACCCTCCCTTCCTCCAGAGCAGAAGCTAGGTTGGGCGGTGGTTGGCTTGGGCGATTTTGCCACCAAACAAATCATGCCTTCGTTTGCAGAATGTAAACGATCGCGCTTAGCGGCTTTGGTGAGCGGCGATCGCGCCAAAGCTGAACGCTATGCCCGACAGTATGGGGTGAACCCTCAAAACATTTACAACTATCAAAACTACGACACGATTCGCGACAATCCTGAAGTCGATGTCATTTACATCATTTTGCCGAACGGATTGCACGCGGAGTACACCATTCGAGGTGCGAAAGCAGGCAAACACATTATGTGCGAAAAGCCGATGGCAACCTCAGTAGAAGAGTGTCAGGCGATGATTGATGCGGCGCGGCAGGCAGGTAAAAAACTGATGATTGCCTATCGCGCGCAGTATGAACCCTATAACTTAGCGGCCATCGACATTGCTAGAGGTCCGCGCAAAGAATTGGGCAAGTTGAAAGCAATTGTGGCCGATCACGGCCGAATTGTTAAGCCATCTGAACCCCAAGACCGCTGGCGAATTGATAAAGAATTAGCGGGAGGCGGTTCGCTGCCCGATATCGGGATTTACAGCCTGAATGCCGCCCGATACATCACAGGCGAAGAACCGATCGAAGTTAGCGCCATGCTGTACAGCACGCCCAACGATCCCCGATTTGTTGAAGTCGAAGAGAACGTAAATTTTATACTGCGGTTTCCCAGCGGTGTATTGGCAAACTGCACGTCAAGCTACGGCTACTCTGACACGAAACGAATTCAAGTTTTTGGCTCGGAAGGGACGCTAGAACTTAGTCCGGCAACAGATTATTACCAACATCGGCTGTTTGTCGAGAAGGAAAAGGTGCGGGAAGAACGCAATATTGACGAGAAGAATCAGTTCGCGCTGGAGATGGATCACCTGTCGGAATCGATCGTGCAAAACCGAGAGCCGAAAACCCCTGGAGAGGAGGGCTTGCAGGATATTCGGCTCATTCAAACCATCTATGAAGCCGCACGAACCGGACGCAAAATTCAACTCGATCCGATGCAACCACCCCGCAATGAGCGGAGTGTTTGAACGATTAACTAAACCATTATCAGGAGACTTTTCATGAAAGTATTTGTATTTTCACGGTATTGGTGATGTTATTCTGGATGATGTTCCAGAACCCAAGATTCAAGAACCCGCTGATGCCATCATTCTTTTGACTTCCAGAGCTGGCGGCTTTTCTTCGCAAGCCAGAATTGCTTGCACTCGCAGTGGCTGTAAATTATGGCGCCTATTAGCTGTAGAGATTAGCGTTGCAGGTCGCTACAGCTATGCCTGCAAATAGCAACGTTAAGCAGGCAACCCTAATCCCTTCAATATCATTGGCAATAACTTGCTGCACGCTTCTACAATGCTGGCAGTCTGGGGCAAACTGCTCAACGTTGCCTCAAACATCTTCCTCGCTTTCCGCGTCAGCCCTTCCTTTTTAGCAGGTTCCTCTGTTTGCTTAGCTTCTGCTAAAGCTTGCACCTGCTCTAATAAATCCTCTTTGTCGCGGTCGGATAGATCCGAATCATCTTCGATGGCTTGTTGGAGTTGTGTCAGGAGTTCTTTGATGTTGGGTTCATCGGTTTCCGAGGAATCGGGCAACCGATCGATCGTGTTAGTCACGCTGCCGCTAATCGCGCCCAGATTGACGACTCCGCTGACATCACCGCCGACTAACCCGCTGATGTCGCCAATGCTGCCGCCACCCGAACGAATGTTGATTCCCTTATTCTGAGTCATTACTAATTCTCCTTTAATGATTTGAATTGTTTCTGCTTGAATTTTAGAGTGATGCCTGCCTGCTTTCATAAACTGCTCGATGATTCCATTGAGAGTGCGAATTTCAGCGTTTCGTTCGACCAGTTTTAACTTAACGGCAGGCAATTCCTTCTTGATTCGAGCGTAATCCCTAAAATACTCGCGGCTTAACTCTGATTTGTCAGCTCCCGGTGCAGTTGTAAACCGGAGATTCAAGCCGCTGTTGCCGCGCCGTTCGATCGCCACAAACCGCAGCTCTTGCTCTGGATGGTTGGTGGATAAGTTTTTGAGTGCAATGGAGATGGCGCGGGGGTCAATATCCTGACTGTGGTACAAATCTAGAGTATCCACGTAAGGCTTGATGAAATCTGCAAACTCTCCCTCAGCGAAGGTTTCTCCCCAGTTATCCGGTTTCCGCAATCGGTTGGGATTATCTTTGGTTTCCAGGCGCATGAATACATAGTCGCATTGCACGTTCTCTAGCTTGGTGCTACCTGTAATCCCCCAATCTTCGATACAAGCTCCTGTGAGAATTGCTCCCGTCATATCTGTACCATCTAGTTGCGCTTGCTTCAGGATAGCTCTGGCCAAATCAGCATTCCGTAAATTAGCGTTGTTGAGGTTTGTCCCAATAAAACTGGCATCTTGCAGATTAGCACCTGGAAGATTTGCATCTTGCAGGTTGACCCCTTCCAAATTCAAGCCATCGAAGTTTTGAGATTGTCCGTTGAGCGTGACAACGAGTTGCCGAATTTGGGGATGTGCCAGATAAGTTTTTCCCAAGCGACAAAATTGAAGTCCTCTAGCCTGAAAAAATCGAGTCCGGGTCAGATTAGCATTTCGGAAGTCACAAAGTTTAAGCGTTGCATCAGTGAAATCGGCACCACTTAAATTTGCATTGATAAAAAGGTTGCCTCTTTTAGCTGCGATAGCAATTGCAGTCTGAAGTATCCACATAAATAGCTGACTGCTGTTAATTGTTTTCCAAGCAAGATAGCCCGTAAACAGAGCAGCTATGGTTGTTATGGGTATTACCGTATATGTGCGACTTGTCAGAGTAGCGATAGCTAGCGTTATGCCAATAGTAGCAGTAATAGTAATATAAACAGACTTAAATACAATGAGTGCGAGAACTGTTGAGAGAGTGGCCAAGGCAATACCAGAAGTAACCAGAGTTACTGACCCGACACCAATAAAAAAAGGTACTCCAATACCAATATCATTATTATTGATGGTTGGAAAAACACTTGACAAAAGCAAAAATGGTATCAAAAGAGTTACCCCTGTAATAACTCCTAACGTAAAACCTCGCTGTGGAATAACAAGTAATGAAACTGACAAAGAAAGTAATATTGGTATTCCGTGAATGGGTTGAGAGAAACCTATCAACAAACAAACTGAAAATAGACTGCCAGCACCAATTACACAACTTGACAAAATAGCTAACAGCAGGATAGTAACAGTTAGCAAAAATTTCCATTTTAATTGAATCCAAAAACTAGATCCCTTAAAACTAGCTTTTTCTAATTCTGCGTTAGTAAAGTCTCTACCTAAAAAACAAAAACCATCAAAAGTAGATTCAATTAAGTTAGAATTACTAAAGGTTTGTCTATACATAACAGGAGTGCAGTAGCTTGTTAATGTTTATTCAATGTTCACAACAAGGGAGGGAAACTTTTAACGCAGTCAGATACACAGCTAGGCTGTGTGTTGTTAGATATTATACAAACTGTTTTACATAAGTCTTGACGGGGATCTTCTAACGAACTTAACAAGGCTGTGGGAATTATTTCCTGAAGTTTGATTCCTTCTGAGTTCGTCAAAGAATCTACGACTTCAAACTGAAAATTATTTAATAGCTCATCCAGGGAGTTAGATACAGGATTTTCATTGGTAGCGGAGCTATTGGAAAAACTATCTAATAAATCTTTACTAGCTACTCTGAGTTTTAAAATCGATTTAATCCACTTCTTTGCTAAGCTTTTTTGCTCCGACGAGAAGTTGTTCCATCCGGGGAATAAAACTTGCTGAGTCATTGTGTTGCCTTATAAATGTTGACTGAAAAAATAAATGTCAGGAATGTCTGCTATCTAAAATGGCAGTTGAATCACTAGCTATTTGCAAATGTGAATTCAAAGCACTTTTGTTACCTGCCCCGAAGACAGTTTAACCGAAACCGTCCAGAGCAACTGACTAATCCCAAGCTATGTTTGAGAATTCATAAATCGCAGTATCTCTCAAACGCCACTTGAACGATCGCATCCTAGCAATTCGGCGCGCGGTAAAACTCCAGGATACATCCAAGCTTGACCGCATCTACTCACTTACTAGAGCCTGGTTGCCACATCAGGACGGTTCTAGAATTGCTGGGACACCAAAACCTACAGACAAGGATGCTTTACACTTGTGTAAGATTATTCAGCCAGCGTTGATGGATGCGTTCGCCCGAACTCAACCAATCCTTAAAATCTCTAACTTGCCTTGTTTTCAGCTAATCAACAGCCGCCATGACCGACTCCATCACCGACCAACTCAACCAAGCTTCCGAGGGTTTGCTCTTCCCCAGCGAAACCGACGCTCCCTTTGAGGTCGTAAGCTGGCCGACACAGGAAGAACTCACACAAACGAAGTTGCTCGAACTCACCGGACACCCACCCGATGCTCCCGTTGAAATGCGGACGGTTGACGAGTTCTTTGCGATCGCCACCTCCGAGGAAGCTTGGCACGATGAAGAGGAACGGGAAACTGCCAAGCGCTTTCAGAACTTGGTGAACTTCCTAAAGCAGAACCTCTCGCAGTTGCAGGTTTACCGAGTTGGCAGCGTTGAGATCGATGCTTACATCGTTGGGGTGACTCAAAACGGCGATTGGGCGGGGCTGTCAACTCAAGTAGTGGAAACTTAACAGTTTTTCAGCCTCAAGGTAGAGAAAAAAGCTCGGGTAAATGGTGAAACTTAAGCAGCTTCAATCAACCCAGAGGAATGTATGGCTCAATCTTACACAGTCAAAGAAGGCGATACGCTTTACGGTATTGCCGAACAGTTTTACGGCGACGGCAACGAATGGGAAAAGATTTACCAAGCGAATCAAGCAGTGATTGGAGATGACCCGGATTTAATTGAACCCGGACAGCAATTAACCATTCCCTAGCTTAACTAGCCTTTACTGACTATCAACCTTGCTTTCAATCACCTGCTGAACCTGTGGCGGTACATTAGACAAGAAATTTAACCCTGTCTCGCGTTCGACTTGCTTCACTGATACCCGAAAAGTTTTCCAATTCCGACCCTTAACGCTGGCATCATTTGGCATCTCTACCGCGATCGTCCTTGTGTTAGCCGTGATTCCCTGCAATCCCGGCTTATCCAAAACCACGATGACTTTCCAAGTTTTTGCGGGGACTGTAATCTTTTCTGTTCGGCCGATCGCGCCTTGCTTCCCGACGGGGCCGGCAATGATGTAAAGTTCCTTGCCCTGTGCCACTAATTCCCGGCAATACTCTTCCAAGTCGCCCCACACGCCTCGGTTGAGTTCTGGCACTTGCGGCATCATGTTTGTCATCAGGAATGTGCTGCTGTTGTCGGGTTTGTTCCGAGTTCTATCGGCACTCGGTGTAATGTGTCCCCGATCATAGCCACTTCCGCTGTAATCTGTTGGTCGCACTTTGTACCAAGAATCCGGGAGGGCTTCGTCGGGGCGGAAGTTGTCTTGGCGATCGGCTGCTCCAATCCAAGATTTATTGAGCTGCCACGAAACCCAGTTAGCAATGTGCGTTTTGTTGTTGTAGCTCATCACGTACTGAAACTTCACCATTAAATAGTTGTCTGTGCTGGCAGCGCTGGGAGCTGCATTGCTGGGATTGCCCAGGAGCAAGTTGCGGT